>JBAPYY010000670.1:0-6281 GCA_049284975.1 Occallatibacter sp. | reverse complement strand
AACTTGATGTGCCGCTCAGCGGATTGAAGCCTGGCGCATATATCTGCCAGTTGAATGTGATTGACGACGCCGGAGGCAGCTTTGCATTTCCGCGCTTTGCAGTGTTGATAAAAGCGCCGGTTGCCGCAGCCCAATGAAATGCGCCTTTTCGATTCGGTAAAATCAGAAGCATGACAGTCACCGCACAAGATCGCGCGCGGCGCATCAAGATTATACTCTTCGACGTTGATGGCGTTCTAACCAACGGCCAGATCTGGATTATTCCGGTTCCTGTGGTCTCGCCGGACGGCGCCATCACCAGCAAAATGGTGGAGGTCAAGGGTTTCAGCGCACACGACGGCGCGGGCGTTACGCTGGCGCGGCTGGGCGGCATGAAGCTGGGCGTTATTACCAAGCGCATTTCCGAGACAGTGGCACTGCGCTCGCGCGACTTGAAGCTGGAGTTCGTTTACCAGGGCCAGGCTTTCAAGATGCAGGCGGTGCGCGAAATTATGGAGAAAGAAGGCGTGAGTCTGGAGGAAATCGCCTATGTGGGCGACGACGTGATTGACTTGCCGGTGATGCGCGCGTGCGGCCTGGCTGTGGCCGTGGCCAATGCGCGGGAGCAGGTGAAGGCTGAGGCGCACTACGTTACTCCGCACAGGGGCGGCGACGGCGCCGGGCGCGACGCAATCGAATTCATTCTCGAGGCCAAGGGCGTGCTGGACGAGTGCGTTGCGGCCTCTATTGACGAGAGCAATCCACTTCCGCCTTCGATAGACATTGGCAAGGGCGGGGATTTGAAGTAGCGAAATGGCGGCGATGCGGGGTACCAGGCAGTTTGCATTCCCTCGGCGGCTAAAGCCGGGGTCCGAATTGGAGGCTGGATGTACGGGCTGAAGCCCGTACCCTTCATCGGAAGCGTTGCAAGCAGGACAAAATATGGAGATGAATGCAAAACGCGCAGTGGTGCTGTTGAGCGGGGGGTTGGACTCGGCCACTGTGTTGGCGATTGCCGGCAGCCAGGGCTATGAGCTATATGCGCTCTCGTTCTCTTACGGACAACGGCATGTGATCGAACTCGATGCGGCTCGCCGCGTTTCCGCAGCGATTGGAGTTAAGGACCATCGTATTGCAGCCATTGACCTGCGGGTCTTCGGCGGCTCGGCGCTTACCGCGGACATCGACGTTCCCAAGGGCCGCGGCACGGACGAGATGAGCCACGGAATTCCCATTACTTACGTTCCGGCGCGCAACACGATTTTTCTATCGTTTGCGCTGGCGTGGGCTGAGGTGCTGGGTTCGAGCGACATTTTTATCGGCGTGAATGCGTTGGACTATTCCGGCTACCCGGATTGCCGGCCGGAGTTCATCGAGGCCTTTGAAAAGATGGCCAATCTGGCTACCAGGGCCGGAGTTGAAGGCCGCCAGGCGCTCAAGGTTCACACGCCGCTTATTGCGCTTACGAAGGCAGAGATAATTCAAAAGGGGATGGAGTTAGGCGTGGATTACGGTCTGACCAGCAGTTGTTACGATCCTGGCCCCACGGGCGAGCCGTGCGGGGAATGCGATTCGTGTTTGCTCAGGCGCAAGGGCTTCAAAGAGAATGGGATCGAGGACCCGCTGAATTATCGGGTTGAAAAGACTTAAGAATAAACGGATAATTGAGGCTAGTTGTTTCCCTGACTTGCAATGCCAGAGTGGCAAGATGCGCCCCTGTCCGACTGCACTCTAGACAAGCAATCGGCTCCCCATTTGCTGCACTGAGTTCGCTCAGAATCCTAAAAAATGTGATGCGCAGCTTGCGTAGGGTGGGTCAAGAATGGGCTATGCGGTAAAAGAAATCTTCTATACCCTGCAAGGCGAAGGGGCGCAGACAGGCCGCGCGGCAGTCTTTTGCCGTTTTGCGGGCTGCAATCTCTGGTCGGGACAAGCGAGCGACCGGGCTACCGCGGTCTGCCGGTTTTGCGATACGGATTTTGTGGGCGTGAACGGGCCGGGAGGCGGAAAGTTTGACTCCGCTCAAGATTTAGCGGCGGCTGTGGAGCGCACGTGGGTTGAGAATTCCAGGAAGAATGGCTCCCGGTTGGGTAAGCGATTTGTGGTCTGCACGGGAGGCGAGCCCCTGCTGCAACTGGACAAGAAGTTGATATCCGCGCTGCATAAGCACGGTTTTGAAATTGCCGTTGAATCCAACGGGACGATTGAAGCGCCCGCCGGATTGGATTGGCTCTGCATCAGCCCCAAGGCGGGAGCCGAGCTGGTGCAGCGGACTGGAAACGAACTGAAATTGGTTTACCCGCAGGCGGGCGCTTACCCTGAGGAGTTCGAGCGGCTCTCGTTCGGGCATTTCTTTTTGCAACCGATGGACGGGACCAGCCGCACCGCCAACACCGAGCTTGCCCTGCACTATTGCCTCGGTCATCCGCAGTGGCGATTGAGTCTGCAAACCCACAAGTTTCTGGGCATACCGTAGAAGCGCCAGCCCGCCTCAGCGCTGGCTGGCGTAGGCCGGGAAGACTTTCTCGACGAGGGTCATTCTGAGGGTTTGGCGCAGGTCGGTAGAGGGTTCAGGCTCAGTGTTCGACTTGGGATGCGCGGCATCGGCGGGCGCTTGCGCACCGCTATCTGTGGTGTTCACGGCGAGGATGCTGGCGCTGTGGCCTACGGGGTCCACCATCAGTTCGAGCGAGAATCCTGCCTGGTCGCCGTCGTGGTAGATGTATCGATGGCTGCCCGCATCAACCACGAAAAAGCCCAGTCCCATCCTCGGCTGCGCGCCATGCGGACCGGAGGTGTATGGGGTGGACGGACGGCCGGGCTCGGCAATAGGTAGCGTGCCATGCCACGCTTCTTCGAGAGAGCTGCGTTTGAGGACGACATCATAAATTGAATTGGCCGCGTCTCCGATGAGGAAGCGCGCGTATTTCTCCATGTCCGTGATGGGCGCCTTCAGCCCGCTGTTTGAAGTGGTGATGCCGGTGTCGTAGTTGAACGGCTGAGGAGTAAGCACGGCTCCAGAACGCATGTAGCTGGCCGCTACGTGCGACTCGAGAAAATAAGGCGCGCGGTCGAAATAGCTCTGCGTCATTCCCAGAGGCTTGAGGATGTTCTTATCGATGTAGACTTCGTAGTCGTCGCCGCTGAGCCGCTCGATGATCTGGCCGAGGAAAACGTAGCCAAGATTGGAGTAGCTCCAGCGGCTGCCTGGCGCGAAGGCGATGTGTGTGTAGAGCAGCATAGCCGCCACTTGGGACCAGCGGGTTGGCTCGAAAGGCTGCCAGTCGCAGTTGGCCTGCTCGTCGCAATCCCACGGCCAGGTGGGGTTGCGAAAACCCGCGCTATGCGAGAGCAGTTGGCGAATTGTGACGGATTCGATCGGTCCGTAAGCGTCATGCACCTCGGCAATTTCCGGCACGTAGCGCACCGCGGGGTCATCGAGCGAGAGTCGACCGCGGTCGCGCAACTGGAGTATGGCTATGGCGGTGAAGGTCTTGGTGATCGAAGCCCAATTGAATGCGGTTGCGGCGTCAACCGGCTGATGGGTTTCTCGGCGGGCCTCGCCGAAAAATCGTTCGGTAGCCGGCGCAGTGCCGTGGACAAAGGCAAATCCGCCGCCCACCACACCATGCTGCGCGAGGGTTGCGTCAAATTGTTTGCCGAACGCTTCGAGATTGGCAGGTGCTGCGGCAGAGCCCTGGGCAACGGCAGCAGCGGTCAACAAAATAACGACTGAGACCGGGACAATAAGACGGGCACTCGGCAGGCGTGAATCTGGTAAGCGGGTCAATAGAAAGTGGGCCGACATGGGGCCAATCATAAACCGGGCGGACGGGCAGACCAAGAATGCCCGAGGAATCGTAACCTCCTCGGATGGCTGTGGTAAGGGCAACACGAGACCCGCGAACCGGCTAGAGAGCGATAAATTGTGCGTTCCGGCGACAAAATGTATCAATCTGTCGCGACGCGAAAGCCTAATGACGGTTAGAATCGTCTGTAGAGTAGGCAGAGCTGCTCCCACCGGCTGCCTGCTCAGGCTTTTTGAGCACGGTCGCATAAGTTGTCGGCCAGATGACCTGGATCAAAAGGCGTGGAATCCCCAGGATGATGATAAAGAGACTACGTTTACTTTCGCTTTGGCTTGTCTTTGCCGCCTTTGCCGTGATTTGGCAGGTAACTCAGATTTGTGCCCAAAACACGCCGGGCGCGCCCACTTCAGGCAGTCCGGCCTCCGGCAGTCCGACCCCGAGTAGTCTCGCTCCGGCGAAGGCGCCTGTTGCCAGCCCGATCCAGATTGCTCCGGAGAAAGCGGCCGCGACAGAACCGGCCAAGGCCGCAGACTCCACCACCGCGCCGCCGAACCGCGCACAGGCGTACTATCACATGGCTCTGGCCAGCGGTTACGAAGAGCAGGCCGTTGAAGATGGCCGCCCGGAGCTGGTAACGCAGGCTATCGAGGAGTACAAGCTGGCGCTGAACGCCGACCCCGCTTCGGCGCAGTTGAACAACTCGCTGGCCGACCTTTACTTCCGCACCGGCCGCGTGCGCGAGGCTGAGAACACGGCGAATGGGCTGCTGAAGAGTGCGCCCGACAACATTGACGCGCACAAGCTATTGGGGCGCATCTACCTGCGCGCGCTGAGCGACGGGCAAAACGCGCCATCTTCAGCTTCGCCTACCGGAAACGTGCTGGATAAAGCGATTGCCGAGTTTGAAAAGATCGTCGCGCTGGAGCCGAAAAGCGTTGAGGATCGCATGATTCTTGGTCAGCTCTACACAGTCAAGCATGACCATGCGAAGGCCGAGGAGGAGTTCAAGACCGCACAGGCGATGGATCCTGATTCCGAAGATGTAGTGCTGAATTTGGCCCGCCTCTATGCCGAAAGCGGCGACATCGCGCAGGAAGCCAAGGTGCTGGAGACGGTTCCAGTGGGCGACCGGACAGCCCGCATGGAGGATGCGCTGGGCGCGTCCTATGAGCAGTTGAAGCGGCCAAAGGACGCCATTGCCGCCTATCAGCGCGCCGCCGACATGGAGCCTGGGGACGCGCGCACACTGGAGGCGCTGGCTCAGGCACTGCTGGACGACAATCAGTTCGACGAGGCTCTGAAGCAATACGCGGAGCTGCTCAAGGCGGACCCGGAAAACGCAGGCGCCTTGGTTCATATAAGCGAGATTCAACGACGCCAGGGCAAATATGAGGATGCGCTGGCGACCATCCGCAAAGCGCGCGCCAAGGATGCCAACAATCTTGAAGCCGGCTATAACGAGGGTCTGCTGCTGGATGTGCTGGGCCGCCTCGACGATTCCGCAAAGGTCTTCGAGAAGATGGTGGACCTGACCTCGCACGCCAACGGCGCTTACACCACGGAAGAGAAGAACAATCGCGGCATCTTCCTGGAGCGATTGGGGACGGTCTACCACGAGCAAAACAAGACGGCCGAGGCTATCTCCGCTTACCAGAAGATGATCGACATGGGCGGCGAAACGGCGGTGCGCGGTTATCAATTTCAGGTAGACACCTGGCGCGACGCCAAAGAGTTTGACAAGGCAGTTGATGTGTCCCACAAGGCCGTGGAAGCCAACCCCAAGGATCGCGATCTGAAGCTGATGCTGGCCGCTGAGTTGGCCGACGTGGGCAAGACCGACGATGGGCTGGCGATGGCAAGGGGCTGCTGGCCAATACCGCCGATGACCGCCAGGTGTGGCTGGCGCTGGGCCAGATGTGCGTGCGCGCACACCGCTGGAAAGAGGCAGAGGATGCCTTCAACAAGGCCGATGCGCTGACCGTCAAACAGGAAGACCGCTCCTATCTATTCTTTCTCAGGGGCGAACTCGCTGAGCGGCAGAAACACTATGAGCCCGCAGAGCAATTTTTCCGGCAGACGCTGGAGTTGGAGCCGGCGAACGCCATGGCCCTCAACTACCTGGGCTACATGATGGCCGACAGAGGCAAACAGTTGCCCGAGGCTCTCAAGCTGATTCGCAAAGCCGTCGAGCTGGACCCTATGAACGGCGCCTACCTGGATTCACTGGGCTGGGCGTATTTCAAGATGGGCGAGTATGAACTGGCCGAGGAGAACTTGCGGCAGGCCGTCGATCGCGATCAGAGCGACCCAACAGTCCACGACCACCTCGGTGACCTTTACGAGAAAACGGGCCGCACGCGCATGGCTGCGGCTCAGTGGCAGCTTTCACTAGCGCAGTTCGCAAAGTCGGCCGCGGTTGACGTGGAGCCGGCAGAAGTTGCCAAGGTTCAAAAGAAGCTGGATAGCGCGCAGGTGAAGCTCGCCAAGCAGGAG
>JBAPYY010000669.1:0-8614 GCA_049284975.1 Occallatibacter sp. | reverse complement strand
CACCGCGGTGGATTGCGCAACGATTGCCAAGCGACTGGGTGCGGAGTTAGTGACGATGGTCTATCGCCGCACGGATCGCGAGATGAGTTGCTATGAGCACGAATATGATTTTGCCCGCAAAGAAGGAATCGAGTTTCGCTTTCTCTCGCAGCCTTCACGGGTGATGCTGAAGGACGGTCTCCCGGTTGGCCTCGAATGCAAGCGCGTGGAGTTGGGCGCGCCCGATGCATCCGGCCGGCCGTCGCCAACGCCGGTCAAGGGCTCGGAGTTTGTGCTTGCAGCGGATCAGATCATCAAGGCCGTCGGCCAAAACAAGCTGACCCTGGCCGCGCTGCTCGGTCTGGATACGAGAATGGGATTTATCACTGTTGACGCAAACTTCCGGACGAACGTAAGCGGAATTTACGCAATCGGTGATTGCATCCGGTCTTCCGGCGTTGCGTCCACCGTCATGGCCGTTGAAGATGGGAAACTGGCGGCAGTGGCAATCCACCAACAGTTGGCGTCGCGCGTGGCGCCGGTCGAGGTGAAATAGAAATGGCAGATCTACGCATCAACTTCGCTGGCATCAAGTCGCCTAATCCATTCTGGCTGGCCTCGGCGCCTCCAACTAACTCCGGTGCGCAGATTCACAAGGCCTTCGAAGCCGGCTGGGGCGGCGCTGTATGGAAGACCATCGGCGCGCCAGTTCTGAATGTATCCAACCGCTATGGAGCCTGGCATCATGGCCACCAGCGCATGCTGGCCATCAATAACGTCGAGCTGATTTCTGACCGACCGCTTGAAGTCAACCTGCGCGAGATTGTCGAAGTCAAGCGCGCCTGGCCGGATCGCGCTGTGATAGTCTCTGCCATGGTCGAGTCCAAGCCCGAGGCGTGGCGAGATATTGTGCGGCGCATTGAAGATACGGGCGCGGACGGCATTGAATTGAATTACGGCTGCCCGCATGGCATGAGCGAGCGCGGCATGGGCGCTGCCGTGGGGCAGGTGCCGGAGTATTGCGAACAAATCACCCGCTGGGTGATGGACGTGGCGACCATTCCGGTGATCGTCAAGCTGACGCCCAACATTACCAACATTGTGTTACCGGCGCGCGCGGCGGTAGCTGCCGGGGCAACTGCGCTCTCGCTCATCAATACCATCAACTCTATTGTCGGTGTGGACCTGGATACGCTGGAACTTACGCCGAGCATTGGCGGCAAGGGAGGCCACGGCGGCTATGCCGGGCCTGCCGTAAAGCCCATCGCGCTGAATATGCTGGCTGCGCTTGGAACCGATGAGATTGTGTCGAAATCCGGCATTCCAATCTCCGGCATGGGCGGCATCGCCACCTGGGCTGACGCAGCGCAGTTTCTGCTGCTGGGCGCGTCGAGCCTTCAGGTCTGCACCACGGTGATGCATTACGGATACCGGGTGATAGAAGACCTATGCGACGGGCTTTCCAACTGGATGGACGAGAAAGGTTTCAAGACTATCGCCGATGTTACCGGCCGTAGCCTGAACCGCGTTTCGGATTTCAAGAACTTTGACTTATCCTTCCGCGCCGTGGCGCGCATTGATGCCGACAAATGTATCAAGTGCAATCTTTGCTATATCGCCTGCAACGATACGGCGCATCAGTGCATCGATCTGGTTTCGCCTGAGGGCGCAATAGTGGAGCCGCAATCTTACGATGTGCGCTCCAATGGAAGGCACGATGCGGTAGAAACACGACCCAGGCCCGTCGTCCGCGAACAGGACTGCGTAGGATGCAGGCTTTGCTATAACGTGTGCCCGGTGGATAACTGCATTCAGATGGTCGAGCTACCTTCTGGGCGAAGTGCTGTTACATGGGGCGAGTTATCGCAGCATCAAACTCAAGTTACTGAAGACTGGGAAGCGATGAACGCCTACCGCGAGAAGATTGGGCTCCACATTCACTAACGCATTCTTGGGACCGTCGCACACATTCGAGAGGAGGGTGTTCCAATGGGACTGCTGATCAAGGGCGGAGAAATTGTTACCGCGGAGACTCGCCTGCGTGGCGATATCTTCATCGAAGGTGAGACTGTTAGCGCCATCGGGACCGGGCTTACTGTTCCGGCAGGAACCGAGGTAATCGATGCTTCTGGAAAGCTGATCTTTCCCGGCTTCATCGACCCGCATGTTCACATTCACTTGCCCTTTATGGCGACCTTCGCGAAGGACACGCACGCTGCGGCAAGCCGGGCCGCGCTGGCCGGCGGCACTACAACGTTCATCGAGATGTGCTGCCCTTCACGCAAAGACGACGCGCTGGAGGGATACCACACTTGGAAGCAAAAAGCGGAAGGCAATAGCGCCTGCGACTTTGCCTTTCACATGGCGGTGACGCGTTACGATGCACCGACGGAATCGCAGCTCAAGGAGATCGTCAAGGACGGGACTACTTCGTTCAAGATTTTCCTCTCCTATAAGAATTTCTTTGGCGTCGATGATGAGGAGATGTTCAAAACACTCAAACTGGCCGCCAAGCTTGGCGTCATTACGACCGCGCACTGCGAGAACGCCGAGTTAGTAGGCCAGTTGCAGCAACAATTGCTGGCAGAAGGCAAGACCGGAGCGGAGTGGCACGAACCCAGCCGCCCGGAGGCAGTTGAAGCTGAAGGCACTACTCGCTTTGCGACATTCGTGGAGCAGACCGGCGCCGCCGGCTACGTGGTCCATCTGTCTTGCGCGCCTGCGCTGCGTGCTGCTGTTGAAGCCAAAGTACGCGGTGTCAATCTGCACATCGAATCGGTGCTTCCACACTTTCT
Organism: Occallatibacter sp.; assembly: GCA_049284975.1. Classification (GTDB taxonomy): domain Bacteria; phylum Acidobacteriota; class Terriglobia; order Terriglobales; family Acidobacteriaceae; genus Telmatobacter. Next base: position 5,840 of record JBAPYY010000669.1, on the reverse strand, counting down.
TTTGGACAAGAGTTGCGCCGAGCGCGGTGGCGTTGAAGGCATGAAAAACATTATGTCGCCGCCCTTGCGCGACAAGCGCAATCTTCCTGTGCTGTGGAATGCGGTGAAGACGGGCTTGATTGAGACCGTGGGCACGGACCATTGTCCATTTGACAAAGAACAAAAGCTTCTTGGCGAGAAGGCATTCACGCAGATTCCCAACGGCCTGCCGGGCATTGAGGACCGCGTGAATCTGATGTACACCTACGGCGTCAAGCGCGGCGGGCTTGATATTCACCGCTTTGTCGATGCGCTCAGCACCCGCGCCGCCAAGCTCTTCGGCCTTTATCCTCGCAAGGGAACCATCGCTGTCGGGTCGGACGCAGATCTGGTTGTCTATGACACGAATTATCGTGGCACCATTTCTGCGGCCACACAACTCGGCATCAATGACTACAACGGATTTGAGGGTTTTGCGATCGAAGGCCGTCCCGCTGTGGTCACGGTGCGGGGTAAGGTGCAGGCGCGCGATGGGGTCTTTGTAGGTGAACAAGGGCGCGGGCGCATGATTCGCAGGGAGCCGCAGTTGTGAGCCGCAAAGGGAAACGAAAGGAGTGACTTATGGCGGTTGACGCACAAGCAGCTATTGAATTGTTGAAGGAGTTGCGCGCACTCACAGCCGATGAGCGCGGCGCCCAACGATTAGCCTGGGGTCCGGTATGGCTCAAGGCGCACAAATGGTTTGAGACGAAGCTGCGCGAGTTGCCGATGGAGCATCACTATGACGCCGCCAGCAATAGTTGGAGCACACTGGCCGGGAAGTCAGAAGCTACTCTGATTCTGGGCAGTCACCTCGATTCTGTTCCAAATGGCGGCTGGCTCGACGGTTGTCTGGGCGTCATCGCCGGCTACGCCGTACTGCGCCGCATTGCAGATGAGTACAAAGGCAAGCCGCCGGTAACCGTGCGGCTGGTCGATTGGGCGGATGAGGAGGGCGCGCGCTTTGGACGCAGCCTCTTCGGATCGTCGGCATTTGCCGGCACGCAATCCATCGATCAGGATCGCGGGCGCACGGATGCGAGCGGCAAACGGCTTGAAGACGCGCTCGCAGAATGTGGCGTCTCCATTGATTCCATCGGCGACGCCGGACGTGAGCGGAAAAACGCGGCAGCCTATCTTGAGTTGCACATTGAGCAGGGCCCGGTGCTGGAAGGGATGGGGCTTCCGCTGGGAGCTGTGCTCGGCACTAAAGGCGTCGAGCGGCACACCATCACATTTCACGGCCAGGAGGCGCATTCCGGCTCAACGCCGATGACTGCGCGGCGCGATGCTCTGGCCGCCGCCGCGAAACTGGCTCTGGAAATTCGCCCCATCGCAAAACGGCACCCTGACGCGGTGTGCACCATTGGCAGCGTCAAAACTTTTCCTGGTATTGTGACCGCAGTCGTTGGCCGGTGCGAAGCTACTCTCGACCAGCGCGATTTGGATGCAAAAGTTTTGGCCGCGATGTACCGCGAGGCCCAGGAAAAAAGCGCGCAATTTGCGAAGGAAGAAGGATGCACCGTGGAGTGGTCGAGAATCTGGAACATTGCGCCAGAGCCGTTTCATCCCGAGCTGGTCGAATTCTGCGAAGAAGCGATCCGCGAGACGGCGGGGCGCTCGCATCGATTGCCGTCGGGGCCGTTGCACGACGCTGCTGAAGTCTCGAGGGCCGGCATCCCGACCGCCATGCTCTTTGTGCAATCGCTCAAGGGAATCAGCCACAACAAGATTGAAGACACGAGCGAGGATCATTTGAAGTTGGCCGTCACCGCACTCGATAAGCTGGCTTCGAAGACTATGGATTGGATTCTCGCTAAATGACATGCGGATTTCAGTCGCGGCTCTAACGAACAGTTCAATCGCAACTTGTAGTTCATGCCTGGAACCCGGGCGATACCGCAGGAATTTCACTGGAGATCAAAGTTATGAGCAGTATTTCTCAGTCGAAGATGCTTACATCCGAAGAAATAACCACCATCACGCGGCAGACTAACTATGGGACATGGCGCTTCCAGAAGGGTTGGAAGCCGATGCATGTCGTGGATGCCGAAGGGTGCTGGTTCACTGATGGCGCGGGCAAGCGCTACCTCGATTTTTCATCTCAGTTGATGTGCGTAAACCTGGGCCACAAGAACAAGCGCGTAATCGAGTCGATCGCCGAGCAGGCGCGCGAGTTGCCTTATGCCGCTCCAGGCTACGCCACCGATGCCCGCGCCCGTCTGAGCCTGAAATTATTAGAGGTGCTTCCCGCGGGCCTTAATAAATTTTTCTTCACCACGAGCGGAACCGAGGCCAATGAGGCGGCCTTCAAGATTGCGCGCATGTACACGGGCAAGACCAAGATCATCTCGCGCTACCGCTCTTATCACGGTTCTACCAACGCCTCCATCGCTGCCACAGGCGACCCGCGCCGTTGGGCCATGGAGCCGGGCGGCAAAGGTTCCGGCTTTGTGTTTGCTCCGGAGACGAACTGCTACAACTGCCCCATCAAGCATACCTACCCCGCTTGTAACATCGCTTGTGCCGATTACATTGAGCACATGATCCGCAACGAGAGCGATGTTGCAGCCATTGTTCTCGAGCCGGTTGTCGGCACCAACGGTGTCCTCGTGCCGCCGCCAGAATACTTCCCGCGCCTGCGCGAAATCTGCGACCAGCACGGCGTGTTGCTGATCTGCGACGAAGTGATGACCGGCTGGGGCCGCACCGGCAAATGGTTTGCCGAGCAGAACTGGGGTGTAACAGCCGACATCCTGGTCACCGCCAAAGGCATCACCTCGGCTTACATACCGCTGGGTCTTTGCGCCACTACCTCGAAGATCGCCGACTACTTTGAGGATCACTACTTCGCCCACGGGCACACTTATGAGGCGCATCCTCTGACACTCGGTCCCGCCGTCGCCACTATCGAGGAGATGCAACGCCTGAAGCTGGTGGAACGCGCGGCCACGCTCGAGCCTTACGTGCGCGAAAAGCTAGAGGCTCTCAAAACCCGGCATCCATCCGTCGGAGACGTGCGTGGCATCGGACTCTTCTTTGCTGTTGATCTCGTGAAGAATCGCGCCACCAAACAGCCGTTCAACACCATGCGCGACAAGGTCGAAGACAAGCCGCTGCTTGTCGACCAGATTGCGGCAAAAATGATGGCCCAGGGAGTTTCCATCCAAGCCTGGCTGAGCCACTTTGTCATTGCGCCGCCGTTGATCGTGACCAAAGAGGAGTTGGATCTTGGGATCGCTGCGCTCGATGAACACCTCGGCATTGCGGACGCGCTGGTTGAAAATTGAGTCATAAAAACATTTGCTCCCGGCTACTCAGGCCGGGAGCAAATCTTCCATACAGATACCCATTGCGTGCTTAACTTATAATCTCAAAAGCAATGAAAATCCTTAGACCACGATTGTCTCTTCGCCCTTATGCCAGCCGCAGGGAGTGAGTCCGCCGTTTTGCAGTGCGTCCAGAACGCGCAGAACTTCTTGCGGATCGCGGCCCACCGACAAGTCGGTGACGTAAACAAAGCGGATCACATTCTCTGGATCGACGATGAATGTGGCGCGTTGGCTTACGCCGGCTTTCAGGTCGAGGATTCCCAATTGCTCAGAGAGGTCGCGCTTTATATCGGAGAGCATGGGGAAGGGCAGATTCTTCAGCGAGGGCTGGTCATTGCGCCAGGCCCAGTGAACAAATTCCGAATCGATGCTGGCGCCCAGAAGCTGCGTATCGCGGCTGGCGAACTCCGGGTTTAGCTTGCCGAAAGCTGCAATCTCAGTAGGACAGACAAAAGTGAAATCCTTGGGCCAGAAGAAGTAGACCTTCCACTTGCCCTCAAAACTCTTGTCGGTGAGGGTTTGAAAAGCATTCTTGAGATCGAGATTCACGACGGCGGTCAGTTCAAAAGCGGGAAAATTTTCTCCAACAGTAAGCATGAATGACTCCTTGATTGCCAACGGGTTGATGGCGAGTCACGCACAGGCAAGCTGCGTTCCGCGCCGGTAAATATGAATGAAGCTGTTTGCCATCCGCATCAACGGACACAAGACTCCCAGAACTGTGCGCAAGGCTCTGTTTCAAGCGTCCGCGAGCGGAGTTTCATTTTGGACATTAAAGGTCTTCTTTAACGAGAATACACTAAAGTGCGAACTTATGCATGATGCCCTAGCAAGGGATCAAGCTTTCGTGCCAATCGCAGAGTACCGATTGTGTGACCGGCGCTATTTTAGATTTGCCTGGCGCGCCTTCCACACCAGGCGGGCGGCGACCAGATCTTCAATGGCCATGCCCACTGATTTGAAAACAATGCGTCGCGCTGAAGGAACGGTCACTTTGCCTGAGAGAATTTCGCCGATCTCGGCTTCGACTTGCGCACCGGAGAGCAGCACGTCTCCAGATTCGCGCTCGACATCCGCGCGGGATTCGGCCACGAGGAATGCATCCTGCATGGCCTGGTCGTCCAATTCGCGCAAGTGCGCGCCCACTGCGCCCACGGCCAGCACCAGCGCATGAGGCGCGAGCCAGCCGCCTTGGAGAACAGGCACGGGCGAGGCAGTTACCGTGAGCACAACATCGGCGGCTGCAGCTTCCTCGATAGTGGCGGCCCGAGCGCCTGTCTGAGCTGCGAGCCGCTCGGCATGGGTCGCGGTGCGGCTCCAGATGCGGATGTCATCGAGCGCAGTGCGAACCAGTTTGAGCGCCTCAATGTGAGAGCGGGCCTGCACGCCGCTGCCCAGAATGCCGAGGCTCCTTACGTCAGACGCGGCTAAAGCATGCAGCGCAACGGCGGAGACCGCAGCCGTGCGCATCTCGGTAATCAGGCGTCCATCCATCACAGCCAACGGCTCGCCGGTCGCGCGGCTGAGCAACTCGATCATGGCCGTGTGCGTAGGCAGGCCCAGTTCCGCATTGCCGGGATAGAAGGTGACAGTTTTGACGGCCATCGCGTCGCCAGCAACAACCGGCATCACGGCAAACCAGCCGTTGTGCGAGCCTTCATCATTTCCGGCACGGAGAATTGTGCGGGGCGGCTGGTTGACCAGGCCGGCTGAGTAGTCGATAAGAGCCTGGCGGATGGCGGGAATCAGCGCGTTATAGGTAAGTGCGGCGCGAACTTCTTGCTCGGAGATGTACACGTTCAATTTGGCCGGTTGCCCGAGGCGGAACGGCGATGAAAGCGCTCATCCACCGGCTGGCGATCTTTGAAGCCGGTGTCGGTTGAGTGCCAGTGCTCAATGGCCGGCTCGCCCATGCGCCAGCAGAGCAGCACCACTTGGTCGTCGATGCGGCAGGGAAAATCGAGCAGGCCGGAATCAAGGTCTTTCACCTGCACGCCGATGGAATCAATCTCGGCGATGCTCTCGCGCACGCGGCGCACGTGAGACTCCATCTCCGCACGCAGACCGGCTACTTTGCTCGCGTCCACTCTCATGCCGCCTGAAAGATAAATGCGCCGAGCCATCTCCGAGAGGCCGGACTCCACCTCTTCCGCTGACCGTTTGCCTTCAATGGCGCGCTTCAGCAGAGACTCAAGCACCGGGAGCAGAGACTGCGCTTCTTCTAGAGTGAACGTTCTCATGGCAACAGTTTACCGCGAACAGTGTTAGGTGAACAGGGGTCAGGGGTCAGGGGTCAGGCTGCCAAGGCCGTGATTCACAGCAAAGAAAAAATTCATCAAGCCATTCAAAAACGTCCCATGGCTTTTCGTATTGTGCGGATCGCCTTTTCGACTGACTGAAGTTCCGCATCTGTCAATTCTCTTCGCGCGAATGCTCTCACATTTGCGAGTGCAATCCCCAACTCACCCCAGCTATTCGAGAGCCCGGAAG
>JBAPYY010000668.1:0-7875 GCA_049284975.1 Occallatibacter sp. | reverse complement strand
GTCTTTCCCCATGCTCAGGTCGATTGTGGTCAGGCGCTTTGAGACGCCAACTTGCGGCGCGGCCAAGCCAATGCCCTGCTCCGCGTAAGTGGTTTCGAACATGTCGGCGATCAACTTGTGCAACTCGGCATCGAACTCGGTGACCGGCTCGCCGGGACGCGAGAGCACAGGATCGGGATATTTAACAATCTTGAGAATCATCAGTCTGCTAATAGCTCCGTAACTGTTCGATGTATCCCGCGAAATTTCGCTGCATTTCCAGGGTCGAATCCCCGCCGAATTTCTCCTGGACCAGATGAGCGAGGGTGAGCGCCACCATAGCTTCGCCTACTACTCCAGCCGCCGGAACAACACAGATATCCGAGCGTTCATAGCTTGCGCTGGTTGGCTCGCGGGTGTCAAAGCTCACCGACGCCAGCGGCTTGCGCAGGGTTGAAATGGGCTTCAGGTAGCCGCGAACAATAATGTCTTCACCGTTGGAAACACCGCCTTCGACGCCGCCTGCATTATTTTGAGGGCGCGTGAAACGAGTGGGATTGCCACTGCTTTCCTCGGCATAGTTGATGGGGTCGTGAACCCGAGAGCCGAAGGATTCGGCAGCGCCCATGCCGCGGCCGATTTCGACGGCCTTGACTGCCTGGATGCTCATCACGCCCGTGGCGAGCTGAGCGTCGAGGCGCTCATCCCAATTGGCATAAGAGCCCAGCCCAGCGGGGACGCCGTGGGCCACAACCTCGAAGACGCCGCCGACGGTGTCGCCTGTGCGTGCAGCTTCTTCAACCTCCTCTTTCATGCGCGCCTCGGTTGGCTCGTCGACGCAGGCGAGGACAACCTCATCTTTGGTTGCGACTGCGGCAATCTCATCCCATGTTGCGGCGCGATCAAGCGTTGCGCGGCCCACGCGGATAACGTGACTGGCTACTTCGATTCCCAGCGTCCACAGCATCAACTTGGCAAAGGCCCCGGCGGCCACACGCGCCGTGGACTCGCGGGCAGAGGCGCGTTCCAGCACATAACGGGCGTCGGGAAAGTTGAATTTGAGCGCGCCGGCCAGGTCAGCATGGCCGGGCCGCGGAGAGGCCACCGCCTGGTGCAGGTCAGGGTTACCGGCTTCGACGGGCAGCTTCTCTTCCCAATTCTTCCAGTCGCGGTTGACGATCTCCATTGCAATCGGCGATCCGATGGTCTTTCCGTGGCGCACGCCGGAGAGCACATGGGCCTCGTCGGTTTCAATCTTCATTCGCCCGCCCCGGCCATAACCCCGCTGACGCCGCCATAACTCGTGGTTCACAAAATCGAGATTGATAGGGACGCCGGCGGGCAGTCCTGAGACCAGCGCAATCAGCGCTTCTCCGTGCGACTCCCCGGCTGTTGAGAAACGAATCATCTTCATTTGATTGTAACGGGGAAAAGCTGAAGCCGGAAACAACGACTGAGCGCTTTTGGCCGAGAGCGCCCTCGCACGCAAGACGTCTCTGTGGGTTTGGAGACCCACAGGACAGCCGACCAGGAGGTCGGCGCTACCAATTTGTGCAACCTGTGAAGCCAGGCGCGAAGCCCCTCGGAAGCCTGGAAAGAAGCTGCAAGGCCGGGTGGAGTTATTAAAAAGCTGCATCTGGCGAAAATTGCTGTATCCCATTGCATCAATACACGCTATCATTCGGAGTCATCCGGTCCAAGACTCGGTGAACGAGGCCTGGACGAGAAAAAACGAGGTTAGTCATGAAGAATTCCCCGCGCAGCAATTCCTTGTCCGTCAAGCCTCCGCAGGCAATGATGGTCAAACCTTCAAAGTCTTGGTCTGCCAGAGCTCCGCAGGTAATGCCAGTCAAACCTCCTCAATCATCACCAACACCTCTCATGGCCCCAATGGATATGCCGGTCAAGCCTCCACAGATGGGAGGGTCTGGCAAGGTGCTTAGGCCAATGTCAGTCAAGCCTCCGCAAACAGGAGCTATCAAGACTCCCATGGATATGCCGGTGAAGCCTCCGCAGATGGAAGGGTCCGGCAAGATACTTAAGGCAATGTCAGTCAAGCCTCCGCAGGCAAACCTCGTCCGTCCTTCGCGGGCAGTGAAATCCACGCAGGCAAAACCCGCAAAGTCTCCGGGATTTTCAGGGGAGAAGCGAGTCGTCCTGGCCGGTAGCGAAAAGGAAGCGGCGCCCAATTCCGTTCACGTGAAGGCTACGCCACCCAAGTCGAAGGTGACTGTCTCGGTGATCGTGAAGCGCAAAGAACCGCTGAAGATCAACCAGCGGGGCGGCAGGGCAAACGGGCCGGCTCGCGTAAGCCCCGCCTGGTTCAAGAAGCACCACTCCGCCGACCCATCGGCGATCAAGCAGATCAAGGCGTTTGCCAAAGAGTTCAACCTCACGGTCGAGCCCGATCCCACGGCTTCGGTGCGCCGGACGGTGCAGCTTACCGGCACGGCCGCGGACATTCAGAAGGCCTTTGGCGTGGTTCTGGAGCAGAAAACGGTGGATGGAGTGGAGCGCCGGGTGCGCGAAGGCGGAATTCATCTGCCGGCATCGTTAAAGGACGTAGTGGAGGCTGTGCTGGGGCTGGATAACCGTCCCCAGGCGCAGCCACACTTTCGCGTTCACAAGTCAGGCGCAGCCGCTCCTTCCAGCTACACCCCTCCCCAGGTCGCCACTGCGTACAAGTTCGCAAACGCCAGCGGAGCCGGGCAGACCATCGGGATCATCGAACTCGGCGGCGGGTACAGGCAAGCCGACCTCACCGCCTACTTCAAAACGCTCGGTCTCTCCGCGCCGTCCATGACCGCCGTTTTGGTGGATGGCGGCAAGAACGCTCCATCGAATGCCAGCAGTTCGGACGGAGAGGTGATGCTGGACATTGAAGTAGCTGCGTCAGTGGCGCCGGGGGCGAAGATCGCAGTTTACTTTACGCCCAACACGGACCAGGGGTTCACCGACGCCATCACCACTGCGGTGCACGACGAAACCAACAAGCCGAGCGTGATATCGATCAGCTGGGGCGGACCGGAATCGAGCTGGACACAACAGTCGATGACGGCGCTGGACGCTGCTTGCCAGACAGCCGCAGCGCTGGGCGTCACCATTACCGTTGCGGCCGGCGACAACGGCTCAACGGACGGATTGACGGGCAACAATGTCGATTTCCCGGCGTCGAGTCCGCATGTGCTGGCGTGCGGCGGAACAAAGCTCGATGCCAACGGAGCGACGATCATATCCGAAGTGGTGTGGAACGAGCTGGCCAACAAGGAGGGCGCGACCGGCGGCGGCGTGAGCAACGTTTTTGCCCTGCCCAGTTGGCAGGCGAATGCAGGCGTTCCAAAACCGAGCGGCAAAACAGGCGGGCGCGGCGTGCCGGACGTGGCCGGCGATGCCGACCCGACCACCGGCTACCAGGTTCGCGTTGATGGCGATACGACGGTAATAGGCGGCACCAGCGCGGTCGCTCCGCTTTGGGCCGGACTGGTAGCCGTAGCCAACCAGCACCTCGGCACACAAGTGGGGTTTATCCAGCCGGCTATCTACGCGGCAAAGGCTGCCTCGGCGTTCAATGACATTACGCAGGGTAACAACGGGGCCTTTTCGGCTGGGCCGGGGTGGGACGCTTGCACCGGGCTTGGTTCGCCTATCGCCAGTAAACTGATTCCTCTGCTGGCGCCGGCGAGTGCGGGCAAGAAATCTGCCGCCAAAAAGAAAGCTGCTTCTGCCAAGAAAGCTAAGCCGGCGAAAAAGGCGGCGAAAGTGGCGAGAAAGAAGCGGAAGTAAGAACACAGCTCTGCCCGCTTACCAGCGTAGGCGGGCAGAGTTATCCGCGGCTTTATCTTATTGAGAGCAGGCTGGCTCGCGTCTTCCATTAACTGGGAGATCGCTTGAGTTTTGCGCCCGCTCATGCAACTTCGTTGTATAGTGGGATTCCACGGAGGAACGTACGCGATGGCGGCAGGAATTCACCTTCCCGGAAGCGGCGAAACCATCGATTTGCAACAACAGGTGTCGCGGCTGCAGGCGCTGCTTGAAGTCTCGCGCCAGGTGCACTCCACCATCCGCGAAGAAGAGGTGCTGGAGCAGGTGCTGCGCATTGTGGTGCGCGAACTGGAGATGGCCGGAGCGGCTTTCCCAGGCACGGGACTGGCGTACGGCGACCTGCTTCCCGACGGCGCGGCGGACGCGAACGGAGCTGCCCTTCCCCGCTATTCGCTGGACGATCGCGACGGCAATCGCATGACCGAGCTGCTGGTTACCGCACCTGATGGGCGGGAGCTGACGCTCTACGAGACTGACTTCATTGAAGGGCTGGTGTTGCAGGCAGCAGTTGCTCTGGAAAACGCGCGAAACCACAAACGCAACCTGGAGTATGCGCGCGTGCAGCAGGATCTGGACGCGGCTCGCGCCATCCAGCGTTCGCTGTTGCCGCAGAATCTGCCTTCGATCCCCGGCTACTCCATGGCCTTTCGCTCGTCTACCTGTTACGAGGTGGGCGGCGACTATCTTGACATTGTGGAACAGCCGGACGGAAGCGTGCTGGTCGCGGTGGCCGACGTGGCCGGCAAGGGGATGGCTTCGGCGATTGTGTCAGTGAGTTTCCGTTCGGCCTTTCGCGCGATGGCAGCCAGCGGTCCGCCGCTGGATGAGCTGGCCACGCGCATGAATCAGTACCACTGGGCGGAGGGTGAAGAGGCGCGCAGGCGCTATGTGACCGCTATTTTCCTCAGGCTGCACCCGGAGGCGGGCGAAATCGAGGTAGTGAATGCGGGCCACAATCCCGGCTTTCTTGTGCAACCGGGTGCGCCGCCGCGCCAATTTGATGCTGGGGGCACGCCGCTGGGACTTTTGCCGGGGATGCGCTACTTGAGCGAGCGATGCGGGTTTACACCAGGAGCACGGCTTTTGTTTTACACAGACGGGCTGACGGAGGTCTTTAAGGGCGATGATGAATTTGGTCCTGAGAGACTTCTGAATGAGTTTTTAACCTGCCCGGCGCACAAAGCCGATGGTATTCTCGATGCATTGTGGGCGACGATTGAAGAATTTGCCGAAGGCGGCCCGCAAAGCGACGACATGACCGCGTTGGCGCTGTGCCGTGCGACGAGCGGGACGGAGATAGCGGAATGAGCGAGTTCAAAACCGCAAACGTTGAAGTCCGAATGCCCTCGCGCATGGGCTTTGAGAAGGTGGCCATGAGCACCGCGTCCTCGGTGGCCAAGCTGATGGGCTTTCGCGAAGAGCGCATCGAAGACCTTAAGACGGCAGTGGCCGAGGCCTGCATCAACGCTATTGAGCACGGCAACCGCCTGAACGAAAAGCTCAGCGTGGGCGTGGTTCTATCGGCCAGCGCCGATTCGCTTGAAGTGAAGGTGATTGACGACGGCAAGGGCCTTAAGGCGCCTGCGGGAAAGGTTGTCAAGCCGGACATTGATCGCAAGATGCACGGCGAAGAAGATCCCCGCGGCATGGGAATGTTTCTGATTCAGGCGCTGGTGGACGAGGCGGAGTGGGTTACCGGCTCAGAAGGTAAAAGCAGTTACGTCCGGCTGGTAATCCGGCTGGATAAGGATGCGGAGTAATCGAACAGGATACGGAGACGAGCGATCGTGCAGAGCGAAACCAAAACACATGTAGAAAACCTGACTTCCCCGGCCGGTCATGCGGTGAGCGTTTTGCGCTTCGAGGGCGATATCGCCAGCACATCAAAGGACGCTGTTCTGGGCACCTATCAGGCGCTGCCCAAGGAGACCGCAAAACTGGTGCTGCTGGACTTTACGAAGGTGGATTACATCAACTCCAGCGGCATCGCGCTGATCATTCAGATGCTGATTGAGGCCTCGAACTCCGGCCAGAAAGTGTATGCTTTTGGCCTCTCGGCGCACTTTACCAAGGTCTTTACCATGGTGGGCATCACCAGATACGCAGGTTTGTTTCCCACTCAGGCGGAGGCGCTGGCGGCGCTGTAGTCGCGGCCCAACCTTCGCCTACTTGAATGAGGCAATGGCGCTGGCATCGTCGCCCTTAATCAGGACCATCTCACGCACATCAAGATGCGCGGCGGCATCAGATCGCGTGCGATGGCAGGCGCGCTGCTTCTCCACGACACGTTGGGATACTTCTGGAGTGCTAGAACAGCAACGCACCTATCAATCGAGCGAAAACCGACGGCGCGCTGATGTTTTCCACCTCGCGGTGATAGTCGCCCGTGAAAAGCTTGCGGATCAAGGCGTGGCGAACCCAGACATCGGAACCGAACTTGACTGTAAGCAGATCGCCTCGCTGCGACACCACGCTGCACGGCAAATCCAGAGTTGTTCCTTCGACGGAGCTGAAAACCAGCAGGCGGAATAGCTCTCCTTGCGAGCGCTCCGCGCCCGCGAACCGATCGCCGATCGCGATCGCAGCCCCGCCAAGAGAGATGTCCCTCAGGACGCAGGGAAATTCAACGAGTGGGTTGTCACCGTCAGGACCACCTCCCGCTCGAATCCTGACTGGCTCGGTTACGGCGAAACGCTCATCGCGGCGACGATGCGGCAACTCAATGCAGGCGAAGACTGCCAGCGTCAGCATGGCGGCATTGAAGAGCGACCAGAACACGTTTGCCGAATAGCCTTGCAATCCATGCGCTGGACTAAATTTGCCGATATGCAGCAGCAATCCAAAAATGGTTAATCCCGCCAGCAGCGCATGTGGCCAAAGGAAGCGCCACTGGATGGTGACACCTGAAGTTGAGAGCCCTTTCGCAGTCACCTTGAAGGGGCGTCCAAAGGGCCTAATGAGTCCGGTGACAATGGTGCGGAAAATAACGAATGCCGTAAGCAACTGGGTAATATCGGTCATCACCGGAAGGATGCGGTTCCCCGCCAGATAATTCATGAACATGAGGTTGCAGGCGAACACCGGAATCATCCAGTAAATCAGCTCGCTTCCACTCGCACGCAATACCGCAGTGCCCGTAAACCAATACACCATTGGAGCACTGATCAGCAGAATCTTGAACGCCGCCCCTGTGGTCCAATACAGCACTGTGTCAAAGAACGCCAGTCTATGAATCAGCGAGAGCCGCCCAGGAGCATAAAAGCTCCAGCGAGTGAAGATTTGCTGAATCGCTCCAAGACACCAACGACTGCGCTGCGAGATAAAGTCCAAAATCGACTCCGGGGCAAGCCCAAGGGAGAGCCTTTCGTTGAGAAAGACCGTCTTATACCCGCACTCGTCGAATTTGAAACTGGTGAGCATGTCTTCGGTGACCGTTTCGGTGGCCATGCCGCCAGCCACGACGAAAGCCGCGGCTCTGAAGACTGCCGACGTTCCGCAGCAGAAAGCTGCTCCCCAGGCATCCTTGCTAGGCATGAGTACGTTGAAGAAGAAGCGCTGTTCATCGGGCCACACCGAGGCGCAAAGCAGATTGGATTGCAGCGGATCGGGATTGAAGAAGTGTTGCGGTGTCTGGACGATCCCCACGCGGGGGTTGTCAAAAAGTCCAAGAGTGCGGCGAAGAATCTGACGCGAAGGCACGAAATCCGCGTCCAGAAGAAGGAAGAACTCGGGAGGGCGCGAGGATTCGAGTGCGATGCGGACGCCGTTGTTAACGTTCCCGGCTTTGGCGTGTTTCCCCTTGATTCGAGGTATGTAATGGACGCCTAGTGATTCAGCCATTTCACGCACCCAGCTCCTATTTCCGTCATCCAGAATCCAGACCCGCAAGTCGGTGTGATCGATACCCATGGCGCCTACCATCGTGCGTTCGATCACATCCGCCGGCTCGTTGTAGGTAGCGATGAAAACATCGACCGGGGCATTCATGAATGGAGAGTCTCGATGTGTGTCTGCTTCGAGGCCTCTCGACAGGGTACGCGACATAAAGAAGTAAATCAGGAGAGAGCTGACCTC
>JBAPYY010000667.1:0-11401 GCA_049284975.1 Occallatibacter sp. | reverse complement strand
ATATTCTGCCATTCCTGCTGAAACGCATCGGCGAAACGCCTATATGGGTGGTGAATGTTTTGTACGTAGCGTGGGGCGCGGGGCTGGCAGCATTGGCGTGGGTTTTGATGCGGCTGCGCAACGTGCTTGCGGGGCTGGATTAGGTCGATAGAGGGATGCGCAGAACCCTCACGTTTCAGAATACTTTCCGCTGGCAATATCCTGCTCGGCTTGCATGATCTTCTCAGGCCGGCCGAGATCGAGCCAATAACTTTCATCGGCGCGGAAGGCGACGATCTTTTCATCATGGGCAGCCAGATGCAGGTATGCGTCGATGATGGAAAAGGCGCCCTCTTCTTTCATCTTCGCGAAGATCAGAGGAGAGACGACGTGAATACCGGAGAACGCCAGCGGTTGCGCCTGTTGCGCAGGGCGCACTAATTCGTCCCTTCCATCATTTCCGTTCCGGCGACCGCAAAGGCTGCGTTGTTCGTCGAAGAGCAGATAGCGCGAAGTAACCCGCTGCTGAACCGCCAGGGTTGCCAGGGCGTGGTGTTCCGCGTGCAAGCGCATCATGCCGCGCAGATCGATGGTGCTAAGGACATCGACGTTATGCAGGATGAACGGCTCCTGCGAGCTACCGCCGGACCCCAAGAAAAAATGCGCGGTCTTCTTCAAGCCGCCGCCTGTGTCCAGCAACTCCTCTTCGCACGAGATTTCAATCCGCATTCCGAAGTCGTTGGCTTTGAGGTAATCGGCAATCATCGTCGCATGATGATGCGCGTTGACAATCACCTCGCGCACGCCAAAGGAGCGCAGACGACAGAGCACGATCTCGAGCAGTGTGCGGCCGGCAACCATTACCAGTGCCTTGGGACGGTCGTTGGTGAGCGGGCGGAGGCGCGTGCCCAGGCCGGCGGCCAGAATCATCGCCTTCATTTGGCTATCTTCCCCAGTTCCATTTTTTCGAGTTCGATATGCCGGACCACCACATCCACTCCGCCGCTTGAGCGCAGATGCCGGGCCAACTGCTCGGCAAGATAAACGGAGCGGTGCTGGCCGCCGGTGCATCCGAATGAAACCATGAGATTCTTGAAGCCACGCCGCTGATAGCTGCTGACGCTTGCATCCACGAGCGACAGGACGCTGGCAAAATACTGGTGCACGCTGGATTGCTGATTGAGATAGTCGATGACCGGCGCGTCTTTGCCGGTGAGCGCGCGGAACTGTTCTTCCCGGCCGGGATTGGGAAGGTTGCGCGCATCAAAAATATATCCGCCTCCGTTTCCCGACTCATCGGGCGGCACTCCACAATGGAAGCTGAAGCTGAAGATCCGCACCTTCAAGCTATCCGCTGAAGAAGCCAGGCCTTGCAGCGTTTCCGAGGCGAGCATACCGTGAAGCGCTTCCATCAACGAGGGCAAAGCGATGGGCAGTTTGACGTTGTGAGCCAGCCAGCGCAGGTTGTTGAGCGCATACGGCACACTCCGCAGAAAATGCGCCTTGCGCTCGTAAAACCCACGGAAGCCGTAGGTTCCCATAGCCTGAAGGATGCGCACATAAACGTACGCGTAATAGTGCTCCATGAATGCTTCGCGATCGAGATCGATGTAACCGGCGAGGCAATCCAGATAATGGTCGAGCAACTGCAGGCGCAATTCCGGCGGCAGATCGGCCTTGCCGTCGTAGAGCAGAGACGCGATGTCGTATTGCAGAGCTCCTTTGCGGCCGCCTTGATAATCGAGAAAATACGGCTGGCCGTCACGCAACATGACGTTGCGCGATTGGAAATCCCGATAGAGGAAATAATCGTGGTTGGCGCTGAGGAGAAACTTTGTCAGACGCGTGAAATCAGTTTCCAGCGCTTGTTCATTGAAGGGAATGCCTGCCAGACGGAGAAAGTAATATTTAAAATAGTTCAAATCCCAGGCAATGGACTGGCGGTCAAAGCGGTCGCGAGGATAGCAGACTTTGTAATTGAGATCGCGGCCCGCCTCGACTTGAAAGCGAGGCAGCATGGCCACTACCTTGCGATAAGCTTCCACTGCCGGCGGAGCGATGACTGCCCCGGCGCGGTTACTCAGAAGAAAATCGAAGAGTGTGGTGTTGCCGAGATCTTCTTCGAGATAGGCTCCCTCGCTTAATGCCTCCGCATAAATCTCCGGCACCGGCAATCCGAGGCGGTGAAAATGGCGGGAGAATTCAAGGAAAGCTACATTCTCTTCCCGGACTGAATAGAGAATCCCGATGGCGCTTAAGTTTCCGCTGGTGAGGCGCAAAATGGCCCGGCCCGAGCCACCGAGCTGACCCTGGAGAGGCTGTACGTCTTCGGCCGGCAACCGGTAATGCTGTTCGAATAGGCGCTTGAGAACGTCCATGGATCTCTTTCCGCAATCGCTCAGACTGCATCACAAAGATACCCACCCCGGCCAAGCGTACGCAAGGCGCGAGACGCTACTCACGGAAAAACAGTCGCAATGGCGATCGCTCCCACCCTTCGCAGAAAGCGCGAAGGATGGGGCACCCGCAGAAGGTGGACTTGCGCGGATAATCTTTAGTTCCCTGCAAAATGCGCTTCAATTTCTTCCAGGGTTTTGCCTTTGGTTTCAGGCAGGAAGAAGGCCGCGACGATGAAGTAGACCACGGTGAATCCGGCGAAGAGAAAGAACATGGAGGAGTAGCCGTGCTTGCTGACGAAGGGCAGGAAAATGCCGGCCAATGTGGTGGAAACCAACTGGTTGATGACGAGAGCGATGCTCATGCCGTTGGAACGGATGCGAGTGGGCATTAGTTCGGAGAGCGCGAGCCAGACGCAGACGCCTGGGCCGACCGCAAAGGAGGCCATGAAGAGAAAGAGACCGAAAGCAACCAGCCAGCCATGACTTGAGTCGGGTACCTGGCCGACCAGGGCCTTCTCGATTTTGAGTGGCGCGGTTTGGGCGGCGTCGAGATTGCCGAGAGGATTTTTGAAGAGGGCCAGAACCTTGTTGGCGGGCACGCAACTGGCACGCGTGATTTCAATGGGCCGGGCAGCGGGGTCGTCGGAGCGCACAAAGCTGGTGGCGGCGGTGAAATCCCCGTAGGAATAGATGATGGCTAGGGATGCGCGGCCCGCATCAATGCGCTTGCCCGCATCGCCTTGCGCCGAGAGCAGTTGGGTAGCTTCATCGCGATTGAAGGGCAGCATGAGTTCCTGGCTGGGAGAGATCATGGCCTGGACCTGAGAGCGCGCGTCCACGCTGACTTTTTCAGTGTGCAGGAAAAGAATGCCGACTGAAACCATCGAGACGATAATGCCGCTGGTGCCGAGGATGAGCAGGAACTTGCGGCCTTTGCGATCGACAAGCGCCATGCCGACCATGGTCAGCAGGAAGTTCATCGAGGTGAAAATGACATAGCCCCAATGGGCGTGAAGATCGGAGAGGCCGCCTTGCAGCAGGATGCTGGTGTTATAGCCGATGAGCGAGTTGACGCCCGTGGCCGTGTTGCAGAAGAGAATGATGCAGGCCAGCAGGAACGGCACCACATATTTCTTATGAAGGAGCGAGTCCTTAATCTGTTTGCCGGTAGAAGTGAGAGTGGAGGCTTTGCGCTCAGATTCTTCCATCTCTTCTAATTCGACGGCGGCTTGCTTTGCGGAGCGGGAGCGCAGCAGTGCGGCATGAGCCTGTTGTTTTTTTCCGCGCTTGAAGAGCCAGCGCGGCGACTCAGAGACCAGCAGACAGCCCAGAATAAAGAGGATGCCGGGAGGAAGCGAGACCCAGAAAAGATGGCGCCAGGCCTGATCCTTGTAGGCGAATAGGGCGGAGGCGTCCCCGGTTTTGGCCACGGCCGCAACGTGATAGCTGAAGTAGATGCCGATCAGCGCCGCGAAGACCATGGAGGAGGTGGGCAGCCACTGAAAGACGCCAGTCCCCTTGCCGCGATCCGATGCTGCCAGGCACTCAGCCAGATAGAGGGGCACGACGACGCCGATCAGTCCGGCACTGACACCTTCGAGCAAACGGCCGACAAGCAAAGGCGAGTAGCCGTGCGAGAGGGCGATCATGGGAATGCTGATAACAAAGGTGAGACCGCTGAGAATCATCAACGGTTTGCGGCCCATCCAGTCGGCGAGCATGCCGGCAAACATCGTGGAGAATACCGCGCCCAGCAGCACCGCCGCAACGACGATGGAAATCTGCGCGGCGGTGAGTGGCGAGGTGGCCTGCAGATAAGGCAGCGCGCCGCCGATGATGCCGATGTCCATGCCGTAGAGCAGACCGCCCAGTCCCGCAACTACAAGAAGAAAAAGGTTGTAGCCGCGCTTGGCAGCATCAATCGGTAAAGGCATTTTCCTGGAGCCGTCTTCAGCCATCGTCATGAGAGATAAGTCCCTTTCGCTCGCATCGCATGTCGGCGCGGCCCACTGCAGCCGCCCCAAACAGATGCTACAGCCAACCGATACCGCCTGCCTGGAGAATTGAATTTTTATCGAGGACTCGGTATGCATTTATAGTCTACAATGACCAAATCGAGAGGACATGCTCATTTTCTTGAGCTGAAGGTTAGTAAAATGACGAAATTTTGTGCCAAGTGCAAGGTTACGCCGCTAACACGAGCCGTAATTGGAGGCGTGACCGCGTTGCTGTTTGTGTTCCCTGCGCTGTCGGCAAGCCAGATTCGGCTGCTACCTGCTCCCCGCAAAGCGCACTTTGAAGGCGAGACCACTGTGCCGGAGACGGTAACGGTGAGTGTACCCGGCCACGATGCCGAGGACGAGTTTGCCGCCGGCGACCTTAAAGAGGCGCTCAAGCAGGCGGCTCAAGCCAAGGCCGGAGCAGCAAACTCTGGCTTCCAAATCCTTTTGCTGCGCGCCGGCTCGGCCGACGGTAAAGCCTTGCTCGCCCGGCACAAGCTGGCGTTCGATGCGCCGATGCAAGATGAAGGCTATGTTCTGGTTATCGAACCTCATGAAGCTTTCGTCGTGGCCGCCTCAGGCTCGGGAGTTTTCTATGGGGTGCAGACTCTCAAGCAGATGCTTCCGCTACCTGACGGCAAGCCTGTGCTTCCCACAGGCACAGTGCGCGACTGGCCGGCGATGAAGTATCGCGGCATTGACGATGACCTCTCCCGTGGCCCTTTTCCCACGATGGAGTTCATGAAGCATCAATTGCGCGTCTTCGCCGCCTACAAGATCAACGTCTATTCGCCCTACATGGAACACACGCTGCTGTATCCGGATCAGCCGCTGGCTGCGCCCCTAGGAGGCTCGCTGAGTCCTGCCGAGGCAGCAGAGCTGGTTAGCTTTGCGCGCCAGTATCACATCACCGTGATTCCCGAACAGGAGGCCTTCGGTCATCTGCATCATGTTCTGAAGTATGAACTTTACCAGGATGTGGCCGAGACGCCGCATGGCCACGTACTGGCGCCGGGGCAGGCGGGTTCGCTTCCGCTCATCAAGGACTGGTTTACGCAGGTGGCCGCGGAGTTTCCCTCGCCGTTTATCCATATAGGAGCCGACGAGACCTTCGACCTGGGCGTAGGGCGCACCCGGCCTCAGGTACAGGCGCAAGGCTATGGGCCGGTCTATGTGGATTTTATGAAAAAGATTCACGATGAGTTGGCGCCACTCAATCGACGGCTGATCTTTTGGGGAGACATTGGCGGGGCCGATCCCAAGGCTGTGGCCGGTTTGCCCAAGGGCATGATCGCCGTGCCCTGGAATTATTGGGACACCAAGGGATTCGACAAGATGATTGAACCCTTTGCCAAGTCGGGCATCGAGACCTGGGTATCTCCCGGCGACAATAACTGGAACGAGGTCTATCCCGTAGCAGAGAAGGCCTTCGGTAATATTCAGGGGTTTGTGCGCGATGGGCAGCGGCTAGGCTCGACCGGTGCGCTGACCACCGTTTGGAACGACGACGGCGAGGGCCTGTTCAATGAAGACTGGTACAGCCTGATGTTTGGCGCGGCGGCGGCATGGCAACCGGGCGAGAGCGCAATCGCACCTTATCAGGATGCCTGGGGGCAGCTCTTCCACGGCGATTCAAGCGGCAAGGTGAATGATGCTGAAAAGGAGCTGATGGCCGCACACGCTGCTCTGGCCAAAGCCAAGAGCGACTTGACCAGCGACCAACTTTTCTGGCTTGACCCTTGGAGCGCGCAAGGCCAGGCAGTGTCGACCAAACTGTTGCCCTTCGCGCCGGAACTGCGCCGTCACGCCGAACAGGCCATCGTGTTGCTGGCCCAGGCACGCAGCGCGAATCCCCGGCTGAAGGAGGGTGACGCTCTTACCGCCATGGACCTGGGCGCTCGCCGGCTGGATCTGATCGGCATGAAGTTCCAGCTTGCCCAGGAGATTGTCGATACGTATGGCCAGGCGGTGGCTCAACAGCACGACCAAGCGCGTCACGAGGAAACCCAGAACATTCTGGATGAGATCAGCAGCATGTTTGGCCGTTGCCAGGATCTCCGCGATGCATACTCCGCTACCGAGGACGAATACAGCCATGTCTGGCTCAGCGAGAACCGGCCCTATTGGTTGAAAAATGTCACCGTCCGCTATGACCTGGTTATCCAGAAGTGGCAGCAGCGCAGCGACTTATTCCTGGAACCGATTCGCGACTGGCAGGATGGCAAGGATCTGCCGCCCATCAGCGCCTTCCGGAAGCCGGAAGCGCCTTCTGCCAGATGAGCGTGCCAGCCATCACTGAAAAGTTTGCGGGTTGCCGTAGCCTTTAATCAGGCCATGCAACCCGCGATGCTTTTCGGGCCTTCAGGAAAGCGGCGCGGCCGAAGCCGCTTCAATACAACCAAGCCAGACGCGGGATTCAGCGGAGAACGCGTATGAAGACGATGCGCATCGGCAGCCGAAGAGATTTCCTCAGGCAATCACTCGCCGGAGCTGCATTGTTGTGCGCGAGCAGCGGGGCGGGAGCGCTCGCTGACGCGGAGCCCGTTGCTGAGAAATCGGGAGCAGCAGGCGCGAAATCCAGGGTCGTGGTTGCGCGTGACGAGTTGCTGCGCGGCACGGACTCGAAGATGGATTCGGGCAGGATGCTAGCGCTGCTGGATCGCGCCATGCAGGGTCTCCTGGGTCACGATCATCCGGTGGAAGCATGGAAAACGCTGGTCCATCCGGGCGATACCGTAAGCCTGAAGGTAAATACGCTGGGAGGCCGCGGAATTTCGACGAACGTTCAACTTGTGGCGGCCATCTGCGAACGATTGCAGGAGACCGGCGTCAGGGCGAGCGACATCATCGTCTGGGACCGCGACAGCAACGAACTGGAGCGCGCCGGTTTTCATATCGCGATGGGCGGAGAGCGCGTGCAGTGCTACGGGACCGACCGCGCGGGCTATGAAGAAAATTTGTCAGCCTGGGGCAGTGTGGGCAGCCGCTTGTCAAAGATACTCACCGAACGCTCCAGCTTGCTTATCAATGTTCCGGTGCTGAAAGATCACGATGGCGCTGGCGTGACCATCGCTCTCAAGAATATGTACGGCGTGATTCATAACCCGAACAAGTATCATCCCGACGGATGCAATCCTTACGTTGCCGACTTGAACATGCTGCCGGAGATACGAACTAGGATGCGGCTAACCATCTGCGACGCGACCACCGCAATCTATGAGGGCGGCCCAGGGTTCAAGCCGGAACACTGCTGGAACGCGAATTGCATGCTCGTTTCTCAGGACCCCGTTGCGCTTGATCACACCGGTTGGCAGATGATTGAGCGTAAGCGCGCCGAAAAAGGATTGAAGACGCTGGAGGCCGAGAAGCGCGCGCCGCATTACATTGCGACCGCGGCCGACAGCGAACACCAGCTGGGCACGAATGATCCAAAGAGGATTGCGACTGTCGAGGTATAGCTGAAAGATTTGCGAATCCGAAGCGTTGCGGAAAGGTTCAATATGTTGTGCGGACTTGAGCTACAGGAGATAGCTAGAAACCAGGCGGGCAGCCCGCTCGATCGCCGCTCGTTCCTGAAGTGCGCGTTGGCGTCGGGAGCGGCAGTTGGATTGGCAGGCGTTGCTGAACCGGCTGCGGGAATGGGATCGGGAGCGGCTTCAGGGACGCAGGACGGCGCGCGGTTCACCGTGGAAGCAAAGTTTTACCAGAAGCTTGCGGAGCGCAAGATCAAGTGCAAACTGTGCCCTCGCGAATGTACGGTGGGCGACAAGGAACGCGGCTATTGCGGTGTGCGCGAAAATCGCGGCGGCGTTTACTACACGCTGGTTCATTCGCGGGTGTGCGCGGCGCACGTTGATCCTGTTGAGAAGAAGCCGCTCTTTCACTATCTGCCGGGATCGATTGCCTTCTCGCTGGCCACGGCCGGTTGCAACGTCAACTGCAAGTTTTGCCAGAACTGGGATATTTCGCAGTCGCGCCCCGAGCAGATTCCTGCCGAGTATGTTCCGCCCCAGCGCGTGGCAGAGATTGCGAAGCAATATAACTGCCCAACGATTGCGTACACCTACAGCGAGCCGGTGATCTTCAGCGAATTTCTGATGGATGCCGCCGATGCGGGCCACGAAGCCGGCGTGCGCAGCATTGTGGTGTCAAACGGTTACATGCAGGAGGAGGCGTTGAAGGCGGCGTACGGCAAGATGGACGCCGTCAAGATCGATCTGAAATCTTTCTCCGAATCGTACTATCGCCAGGTGGTCACGGGGCAATTGAAGCCGGTGCTGAATTCGTTGGTGACGCTGCGCAAGATGAACAAGTGGACGGAGATTGTTTACCTGGTGCTGCCGACGCTCAACGACAGCGATGAAGAATTTCGCGGACTGGCGCAATGGATAAAGACAAACCTGGGCCCGGATGTACCGCTGCATTTCACGCAGTTTCATCCCGAGTACCTGTTGAAAAATTTGCCGATTACGCCGGTGCCAACTCTGGAGCGCGCCAAGGCGATTGCCGATGCGGAGGGGCTGCATTACGTGTACATTGGCAATGTACCGGGGCATCCTTCGCAGAATACTTATTGCCCCAAGTGCGGCAAAATGTTAGTGGAGCGCGTGGGGTTTACGGCGAGCCAGATGCTGATTCGCAAGAACAGTTGCCCGTTTTGCCAGCATCCGATTCCGGGCATCTGGCACGCGTGAAAATGTAATGGGGGTTCGCTTATGCACATCATATTGGCTTCGAATATTCTTTGGCTGGCGGCGCCGCTCTTGGCATTCATAGCGATTCCGCCGCTGGCGCGCACACAGACAAGTGTCGCGCCAAAGGTGCGGCAAGCGGCGGTCGCCGGAAGTTTTTATCCTGCCGATCCAACGGAACTTTCAGCGATGATCGACGGGCTGCTGGCTCAGGTTACAGGGCCGCCGGTCACCGATCACATCTTTGCGGTGGTTGCGCCCCACGCAGGCTATGCGTATTCCGGACCTGTGGCCGCATACACATACGCCGCGCTGAAGGGGCACAAGTATGCGCGGGTCGTGGTGATTGCGCCATCGCATCACGAGGCCTTTGATTTCACATCAGTTTATGAGGGCGCCGCCTATCAGACGCCGCTGGGAACTGTGC
The DNA here is from genome assembly GCA_049284975.1 of Occallatibacter sp. Classification (GTDB taxonomy): domain Bacteria; phylum Acidobacteriota; class Terriglobia; order Terriglobales; family Acidobacteriaceae; genus Telmatobacter. The sequence continues at coordinate 1,905 of JBAPYY010000667.1, read as the reverse complement.
CGGTGGACAAAGCCTTTGCGCGCCAGCTTGTGAAGATGAGCTCGACGATGCAACTCTCCAGCCGTGGACACGACCCCACGCCGGCAGGAGGAGAGCACGCAATCGAGGTGGAGTTGCCGTGGTTGCAAAAAGTAATTGGGGATTTTGAACTTGTGCCTATTGTTATGGGAGACCAGAGCTACGAGAGCAGCCGCGCGCTCGGAATGGCGCTTGTGAAGCTAATTAAAGCCGACAACAAGGGCGGCGAAACACTGGTGCTGGCAAGTTCTGATCTGTCGCATTACCACACGTACAACGATGCGTTGAAGTTAGACCACAAAACTCTCAGCGCTCTGGAGAAGTGGGATTACTTCAGCATGTCGCGCAATTTCCAAGCCCGCATATGGGAGGCGTGTGGCGGCGCGCCGATTGTGACCGCGATGATTTACGCCGAGCGCATGGGAGCCAACCAGGCGCGCGTGCTGAAGTATGAAAATTCAGGCGATGTGACCGGCGATCGTTCTCGCGTGGTGGGATACAGCGCGGATGTTTTTGTGAAAACCTCTGTCGAGAAATCAATGGAAACTCCGTTTTCGCTGAGCGAGCAGGATAAGAGCGAGCTGATCGCACTGGCGCGCAAGTCGGTGGAGCATGTGGTTCAGACAGGTGAGGCGTATGATCCGTCCGCAAGCGAAGCAATCGCGCTGAACCAGGAACGCGGCGCGTTTGTGACCATCAAGGAGTCTGGCGATCTGCGCGGGTGCATCGGCTACACCTCAGCGGTGAAGCCACTTTTCATGACCGTGCGCGACACGGCTACGCTGGCTGCCATGCGTGATCCACGCTTTCATCCAGTAACAGTCGCCGAACTGCCCAGCCTTGAATATGAAATCTCCGTCCTGTCTCCGTTGCGGCGCGTGACCGACATTCAACAGATCAGGATTGGCCAGCACGGTCTTCTGATGAAGAACGGCAACGACGAGGGCCTCCTGTTGCCGCAAGTTCCGGTGGAGCAAAAATGGGATCTGCCAACGTTTCTTGAGCAGACCTGCGCCAAGGCGGGAATGCGCGCCGGCTGCTGGAAAGATGAGGATACGGATATCTTCAGCTTCACTGCGGTGGTCTTCGGCGAACACAAATCATGAACGATTGAAGCCAGGGCCCGTTAACACTAGCGACGTGGCAGGCGCCGAGCTCCAGCTTTTCAGTTCGAAGGGTGAGGCGCGGCGCAGATCGGGGCCCCCACAGACGAAGACCTGTCCGCGGGGGCCTTGGACTAGTCCGATATTCGCGCGCTGCGTCTGCCGCTTCAGTAGCGTCAAAAAGCCCGAATCATTTGACACGCGCCGGTTTTTCCCTTAACCTGAAAATCAGATGCAGAGCAGCCGTCATCACGGTCACCACCATCATCATGGAACCTCCATGCCGGCGGACTGCTATGGCCTGATATAAACGGCCAGAGAGATCTAAAGAAGTACATGAGCCCGCCGGCGACTAAGCCAGCGGGCTTTTTCGTTTCCCCAAAAAATCTCAATCAGGACAAGGAAACAACATGAGCAATACGAACGCCACAATTGATTTCGACAAGATGGACGGCCTCGCGCCTGGCATTGTGCAGGATGCGAACACCGGTGAAGTACTGATGCTGGGCTTTCTCAACCCGGTCAGCTACGCCAAAACCATTGAAACCGGCTTCGTCACATTCTGGAGCCGCACGCGCCAGAAGCTGTGGATGAAGGGCGAAACCAGCGGCAACAGACTGCGCGTAGTTTCTGCCTCTACCGACTGCGACAATGACACGCTGCTCTTTCGCGTGGTTGTCGAAGGCGACGGACTCGTATGCCACGAGGGCACGGTCAGTTGCTTCACCAAGCCATTGTCCGTGGCCGACGCCAACCAGCCATCCGGCTCAAATAAGGAGATAAC
>JBAPYY010000666.1:0-4483 GCA_049284975.1 Occallatibacter sp. | reverse complement strand
GCGGTTTGACTCAGCGCACACCATCAAGAGCCGGCTGAGCGCCTGCGTTACCCCCTATCTTTACGGCCGGCCGTGGCTGGAGAAACCGGCGCTTTATTACTGGCGGGCGATGTTCGTCTTCCAGGATTTCGGCGTGCACGACTGGGCGGCGCGGCTGCCCTCGGCCACTTTCGCCTTCATCATGGTGGCGCTCATTTACCTGCATATGCGGCGATTCCGCCCTGGCGGGCATCTGGACGCGGCTCTTATCACTGTGGCCTGCGCGGGCATTATCGGCTTTGCGCGCGGCGCATCGACGGATATGCAGATGGCGGCTCCGCTGGCCATCGGGTTGCTGGGCTGGTACGCGTGGTACGAGACCGACTCCAAGTTCTGGCTGTTCGATATTTACTTTTTCACCGGCGTGGCCACGCTGGCGAAAGGGCCTGTGGCGCCGTTCCTGGCTATTACGATTGTGGCCGCTTTCGCATTTTTGCGCCGCGAGTGGTCGCTGTTGCGGCGATCGTTCTGGTGGCCGGGAGTAGTACTTTACTTTGCCATGGTGCTGCCATGGTTTATCGCCGTGCAGCATCAGAATCCGACATTTTTCAGAGAATTTTTTGTGGAGCACAACCTGGAGCGCTTCGCCAGCGATCGCTTCCAGCATCAGCAGCCCATCTGGTATTACCTGGTGGTGGTGGTGCTGGCGGTGATGCCCTGGACGGTCATCGCGGTGCGGGCGTTTATCGACGGCATCGCGACGTCAGCGCATGAATGGCGGGCGCGCCACTTCAGCAAATGCTTAAAAGGAAATGGCCGGCCCGGTGACGCATTTCCGGAGTTTCTCGTGCTGTGGGCGATGATTCCCATCGTCTTTTTCTCCTTTTCGCAATCCAAGCTGCCCGGTTACATTTTGCCTTCGATTCCGCCCATCACCATTCTTACGGGGGACTATCTTTTTCGCCGCCGACAACTGGGACTGAACCGCTGGGTACTGCTCGGTCACGCGGGATTGTGCGGCGTGATGACGCTGTTCGCGTTTCTGTTGCCGTGGTTTGTGGCTCACGGACGGGAGATGCCGCCCGTGAACGCCCTGGTAGTGGCCGTGCTGGCCTCCTGCGGCGCTGCGTTGCTGATCCTGGTGGTGGTGAAGGGTTTTGGCGTGGGCAGGTTGCGCCTGGTGACTACGGGCGTGCTGATGGTGCTGGTGCTGTTTCTCTATGGGGTTGGGCCTTTCTTCGGCATTCCCGCTATCGATCGGACCAAAAAAGTGATTCACCTGCTGGATGACGCCTACTCGGCGCGGCCGCTGGCTGAGCGGCTGGCGGGCTTCGCATCCGCTGACGAAACGGTGGCGGTATTTCTTGTTCGTCCGCAGACCGAGTATGGGCTATCGTTCTATCGCAATCGCGAGGTGGTCAACTACAAGGAAAGCGGCGTGCCGGACGAGCAGCACATCCTGGTGGCGAGGGTGACGGGGCGCGGGGGAGTGGACCTGCATACCCAGGCGGCGCTGGAAGAGTACCTCGAAGGCCGGCCCTATGAACAGCTATTTAGTTGGCCGGAACAGGGGCTGGTGGTGTACATGGTGGGTAGCCGGTAAACTGTCAGTTATCAGTGAACAGTGGTCAGTGAGCAGATTCGAGTTCTTTGCTGTGAGTTCTTTGCCGGCCACTGTCCACTGTCGCAAGAGGGAAACCATGGCATCGGGCGCGCCTATCGAGATACTTGACCTGCGGCACTTTGCGGCGCCGGTGTTGCGGCCCGTGCTGGCGGCAGAAAGTGTGATTTGGAGCCAGCGCCTGCACTGGGACTACCGCGTCTCGGCCAACCTGTTGATGCAGTATCTTGACAACCGCATGCTACCCGGCTACGCAGCCGTGGAGTCAGGGCAGGTGACCGGCTTTACGTTTTGCGTGTACGAAGAGACCAAGGCAGTCATCGGTGACCTGTTTGCGCTGCCTGGCTCACGCGCTGAAGAGAACGGGGGTGTCGAGGCTCATGCTGTTGAAGTTCCGGCTCACGAACTCACGGCTCATGAGATCGAGGAGATGCTGCTTCGCCACCTGCTCGAACTGCTGATGAATTCGCCGCATGTGGACCGCGTGGAATCGCAACTTCTGCTGCACCCCTCGGGTTCCCACTCCGATGCTTTTCTGAACGCGGGCTTTGAGGTTCACCGGCGGCTTTTCATGGTGCGGCCGCTGGAAGGCTTCTTTGCAGGGCCCAACGTGAAATTGCCCGCGGGACTGGAACTGCGTCCGTGGCGCGACGAGGACCTGCCTGCCGCCGCAAGGCTGATATTCGCTGCCTACCGCGATCATCCCGACGGGGTGGTGAACGACCAGTACCGCTCGACTCACGGCTCACTGCGCTTCCTCAACAACATCGTCCGCTACGCCGGCTGCGGCGTCTTCTCGCCACAGGTTTCGCACATCATTGTGGATCGCGCGAGCCGGGAGGTGGTGGGACTGGTGCTGGCTTCAAGGGTGAGCCCGCAGAGCGGACACATCACGCAGATATGTGTTCATCCTGAATTTCGCCGCCGCGGCCTTGCCCGCGTGTTGCTCACGCTTGCCGCCTCCTGCTTTCTGCGCCAGGGCGTGAGGGAGATCTCGCTCACCGTCACCGAAGCCAACACAGACGCCATCGACCTTTACATCGCCGAAGGGTACGACTGCACACACAAGTTCGATGCCGCCGTTTGGCAGCGGGAAAATGCGGGATAAAGATACTGCCTATCAGGGGTTAAAACCCGCGGAAGTTCAGGTCTTATTCGGCACGACTCAAGTCGTGCCCTGACGCAAGCTGTTCTTCCCCACATGCGTCAGGCATGGTGTGAAGCCCAGTTGATAGGGTTTGGCGCGAATGCGTCTTAGGGCGCGTGCCTTTCAATCTGGCGCAGTGCCTATTCGCATTGAAGTTTTCGGTTGGGAGAGCTTACCGCGCGATCAAATACATCACCCAACTCAGCGCAATTGCCGAAGCTACGAAGAGCACAAAGCAGTAGATTCCGTAGTGGATCATGCGCCGGGGGGTCTCGCGCTGGGTGATGCCGAAGACGATGGATGCGAAGAAAGCAAAGAGCACAACCGCCGCAAAGTGAGTCACGACTTCCTCCCGGTGCGGAGATTGTGCGCATCCACGGCGGCAATCACGTTGAGCAGTCCGGCCACAACGATGAAGCGTGTGCCATAGTCGGCGGTGGTTACGAGCACCTGGTCCGCGCCCCAGCCAGCAATCCGGCTGATGAAGTACAGCAGGCCGTTGCCCAGGTCTCCGGCCAGTCCTAGAATGTCGAGAATGTCGTGCGCGCCGGCGTAGAGCTTGCCCTGCATGGCAATACCCATGGCAAACATGGCAAGGATAGAGCCACCGAGCAGCGTCCCGCGAACCCATTTGCGCAGCAGAAAATGCCCTCCGCCGGGCACCAGCCAGCCAACGATCAAAGGCAGGTAGACAAAGCCTTGTTGCGATGCCGATTGCGAGCCGCTTTGAGGCGCGGCGTTCTTGTTTTCTTCAGTTGCCATGCACTCTTGACTATATCGCACCGGGGGTGGGGTCAGCGTGGACGACCGGTCAGTTTCCGGTGGGAATGATTCCCGCATTCTCGACCATCAGGATAAAGGTGCGGCGAGGTGCGCGCGTGCGGTGCACCACAGTCTTCGGGACTACGAAGCCTTGTCCTGGCTCAAGCTCCACGACTCGGTCGTCAAGATCAATCAGCAGCGTGCCTTCCACGACATAAAAGAACTCGTCATCCTCATCGTGCTTATGCCAGTGATATTCGCCTTCAATCACAGCCATGCGGACGACCGATTCGTTCACTTTGCAGAGCGTTTGATTGAACCACTTGTATTCACAGGCGTCCGCAAGGGCCTTTACGTCAATGACCTCCAGCGGTTTGTGCAGTATGTTGAGGCGGGTTTCATAGGGAAAGGCTGTCGCTTCAGTCATGGCAATACTCCTGCGCGCAGGATATCGCCGCGGCAAATTCGTTGCAAGCACTGCCCCTGGAACTGCTTCTGCTTATAAGTTCGCCTGCTCTGCTCAAATCCTCACCAGCTCGTTCTGAATCTTTCCGGTGACCCAGGCCTTGCCGGGAGCGGTGATCATGTTGATCTCGCTGCGCACGCCGAACTCCGGCAGGTAGATGCCCGGCTCGACAGAGAAGCAGGTGCGGGGCAACAGGCGGCGCTCGTCATGGGTTTCCAGATTGTCAAGGTGCGCGCCCGCGCCGTGCAGCTCCTGGCCGATGTTGTGGCCGGTGCGATGGGTGAAAAATTCGCCGAAGCCGGCCGCGCTGATGACTGCGCGCGCTGCGTCGTCAGCCTCGAAGCCGCAGATCGGGCGGTTCTCGGCAAAGGCGCTCTCGACCGCGTGGATGGCCGCGTCGCGGCCGTTCACGACGGTGTTGAATACCAGTTGTTCGCGCTCAGACGGCTCGCGCCCCACGACTCCGGTCCATGTGATGTCGTAGAAGATGGTGCCGGGCTTGTTGGGC
>JBAPYY010000665.1:0-3430 GCA_049284975.1 Occallatibacter sp. | reverse complement strand
GAAACGAGGCGACGACGCCAACGTCGGCAACCTCGATATACTGCCATTGAAACCGAACACCTTTAAAAGGTTTCTAAGTGGCGAGCTACTTGAAAAGGAAATTCTGGGAGACTCTCTTTTTGGGCCTGAGGAGAAAGCAAAAGTGAAAGCTATCTATATCGAAAGCCTTGTCGTTCCGAAGCACCTGTTCGCCGATGATACTTCAAATAGTTTCGCGTTGTATGCAGTTATCGAAAGACTCACCGAATGCATTCTGGGTTTATGCGATCCAGAGGCCGCTGAAAAAGGCGAGATATATGTTTATGCGCTTTCAGCAAATCCCGTTGTTGCAGAGCATCTGAAAGAGATGGGCTTCGAGATCGCGAGCCGTAAGGATAAGCGAAGGGATGGCCACGATCTCTATCGTCTCGAATTCAAATCGCTTGAGTCAGAGCTGAAAAAATTAACAGATAGACGGGACACAACAAAACGCCGCAGGAGGCGCAGAATCAGTCTTGAGACGGGCCTCTAGAAATCGCTGGAGAGAGCGGACGCAAGCCTGTTTTTCTGAAATTCGGGGTCATGGGCTGAAGAGGCCGCTAAGATACTCCTGGACTCGATCCGGACCCCCGGAAGCATCCCTCAGGGCCTAAAGGCCGCGCTGTTTTTGCGGCATTTACGGCACGACTAAAGTCGTGCCCTGACACAAAGCGACCGGTAGAAATACGCTCTTTGAGTCTCTCTGAAGCCTATGAATCCCGCCTTTATCCTCGCCGGCGCAGTTCCAACTCAACCACGCGCATCATCTCGGCTTCGGGAGCGGGCTTGCCAGTCCAAATCTCAAATTGCCGGGCACCTTGCTGCACGAACATCTCCATGCCACTGACGACCGGGATGCCGCGGCCTCTCGCCAGCTTGAGGAGCGGCGTTTCCATCGGGTTATAGACCATATCGAAGACCAGGCTGGCGTTCAGTTCGCTTTCTTCAATCGGCAGCAATTGTTTGTTACCCGCCATGCCACAAGGAGTCGCATTGATGAGCACGTCGAAGTTTGTTTTGGCCAAGAGCTCGTGTTTCAGTGACTTGGCTTTGGCCTGGCGCGCGAGTTTAACGGCGTTTTCGTGAGTGCGGTTGACGACGAAGACCTCAGCGCCCTGTGCAACGAGGCCGAAGACAGCCGCCCTGGCCGCGCCGCCCGCGCCGAGGACGGCGATGCGCGCGCCCCGCAGCTTCAACCGCTTTTCCAGAGGTCGAACCACGCCGGCCACATCGGTGTTGAACCCATAAATATTTCCGTCGGCGCCTGTGCGCAAGGTGTTGCAGGCGCCTATTCGGGTGGTCAGAGAATCGGAATTAGCCAGATGGGGCAGGATTTCCTCTTTGAGAGGCATGGTGACGGAAGAGCCGGCCAACGGCAGGTCACGCGCGAGAGTAATCAGGTCAGAAAGCTTGTGGACCTTGAGCGGCACAAGGATTGCGTTCACGTTTTCGCGGCGGAAGGCGGCGTTGTGCATCAGCGGGGAAAGTGAGTGGGCGACGGGGTTGCCGGCCACACCGAAGATGCGTGTCGCCTGATCCAGTTGCTCCACGCGGTATAGGTCGCGCATCGCGCGGGCGGTGAGTTGGCCCGGACCGGTCGCCAAGTCGGAGTCTGTTTCCAAGCCGTCAGATATAGACGCGAAAGTAAAGGCCGCGCCGGCTCTCGGACCCAGGACGCGGCTAAGCAATCCCTCCTCGCCCATGGCGATGGCCACAATCTCGGAGGAGCGGGACCGGGACTCGATCAACCTCAGAACAGCAAGGTTGTTGGCCAGGGAATGCGCGGTGGAGACTATCTTGACGATATCGGGCTGGAAGGCCTCGATTCGCTCGGCCACCTGTTCCAGGTCCTTGGTACGCGAAAAGTCGTGAAAGCTGACCAGCAGGGCCGCGCCGGCCGAGCGCAAACTGGCGCGCAGGTCGTCCAGTTGCCTGTGCGTAGCCCCCTCGGCTGACTCGAGCTCAAGATCAACGATCTGGCACCCGGCCTCGGCGGCCTGCAAAAGAAGCTCCAACTCCGCTTTCAAAGGCCCCGCGAACTGCCCGCCAAACTGCTTGCGCCGGCAGGTGGCGATGACCGTCGCGTCGCGATGAGCGGCCAGAAACTGCTTAACAGGGAGCAACGCGGCAGTTGGTTTGGGCAGCGAATCGAGCCGGAACTCGAGCAGCCGGGAGTCGGGCAGCGCCGCCGCAGCCCGCTTGATCAGCTCCTCCGGGGAGCCGGCCTGGATGGCTATGCAAAGCTTGCCTAAATTGGCCAGGCGCAGCCGAGGGCTGACCGGGGTTGGCAGAGAAGCAAGCGAGCTGGTGACAGAATAGGACATGGGCCTCGTCTGACGCATCTTATAGCTGTTACCTTCAGGATGCAACAGCTTAATCAGAGATTTACGGCGGATCACCCAATTGTTACCCATGCGGTGCGTCAAGACGCCGGCGAGGAGCAGGGTGTATTCTTGCTTGGAAATGTAGGCTTTTAGGCTTGGCTGGGTGTTTTTGCCCGGGCTTTGGAACGGGGAATGCAAAATGTTTGAAAGTGTAAGCCTCTCTGATCAGGCACGAGTTTTTCAGTGCCCGAATTGCAAGGAAACCATTGACACATCAGCGCAGCAATGCCGATTCTGCTCTGCTGCCATCGACCCCGGAGCGGCTGAGGCTGCTGCAGACGCCATGGCCAGGGTGAACCAGGCATGCAGCGATGCCAGCTATTTGAAGGTTATGGGTGTCTCCGTTCCGATTTTTCTGGTCCTGATATTCATCCCTTTCGCAGGTTGGCTTGGCATTGTCGGCTACTACTTCCTCATTTTTGCCACCCCGGTGATGGCGCTTCGCTGGTGGATGAAATTCCGGCGGATCGCGACGGACGATCGGGAGTTTGGCCGCGCCAGGCGAACGGTGATAATTGTTGGCGCACTGGTTACGCTTCTATTGCTTAACCAGTTGGCGAACCTCGCGCTTATGTTCCTCCGGACCTTGCAGTAAAGTCAAAACATACTCAACGAATTCGTTCTAATCAAGGAGAATCCCTTTGTATCTCGCAAACGAACAACGCTATGACACCATGCAATATCGACGCTCGGGCCGGAGCGGCGTACGACTGCCGGCCATTTCCCTCGGACTGTGGCACAACTTTGGCGGCGCTGACCGCTTTGAGAATAGCCGCGCCATGGTGCGGCGCGCCTTCGACCTGGGCATTACGCACTTTGACCTGGCTAACAACTACGGTCCTCCGTACGGCAGCGCGGAGATGACCTTTGGCCAGATTCTTCGCCTTGACTTCGCGGCCTATCGCGACGAGATGATTATCAGTTCCAAAGCCGGCTACGATATGTGGCCCGGTCCTTACGGCGACTGGGGCTCGCGCAAGTACCTGCTCTCCAGCCTGGACCAAAGCCTTAAGCGCATGGGGCTGGAG
>JBAPYY010000664.1:0-1771 GCA_049284975.1 Occallatibacter sp. | reverse complement strand
CACTTGCACAGATAGTGATCCGGTTCAGGCTGCGAAGATCGCAAACCAGGTGGTAGTCGAGTATAAATCCTACCTACTCAACTCAAACTTCAGTTCATCAAAGGAAGTGTCTCAGTGGCTTTCCGCGCAGCTGGGTGATCTTTCCGACCAGGTTGCCAAGTCGCAGCAGGCGGTAGCGGACTTTGAGCACTCTCATAACCTCTCCTCGGCAATGCTGGGCCTTTCCACGCTTGGAGGCGGCTCCGCATCTGGAGCTGGCGGTGGCAGCGGCTCGGTGAGCATCCCGGAACTCGAACGCCTTACGGCGTTGAACGAAGAAGTAACGCAGGCTGAAGCCGTCCGGCTTGGGCATGAAGCCATCTACCGCCTCACTGAGTCGGAGAATCCTGACCTGATCTCTTCGCTCGCCTCCAGTTCTCTTCCTGGCCTTTCCAATTCGACTGTCATGACTCAGGGCAACGGCTTGGATATTTTCAATTCATTGCGCCAGCAGGAGGTCGCGGCACGGGTGGCGTATGCCAGCGCGCAAACCAAGTACGGTCCGCGGAATCCTCATCTAACTGACCTCGCGAGTCAACTGACGTCTATTCGCGATCAGATGCAAAATGAGATAGCCAAGATCAAGCAGCGAGCGAAGAACGATCTTGTTCTCGCGCAGCAAAATGAACAGGCGCTGCGTTCCGCTTTCGAAGCGCAAAAACTTGTGACCAGCAAGATGAATGACGATGTCGTGCAGTTGGGAGTTCTACTCGCGCAGGCCCGCTCCAGCCGTGCACTTTACGACATTCTCTACTCCAGGCTGCAGGAAGCTAATATCGATGCGGGCAACAGCGCTACCAATGTAACGGTTGCCGATCCCGCGCGTCCTCCGGGCGGCTATTACATGCCGCAGCGCAATTTTTTTATCACCGTCGGTATCTTCTGCGGTCTTCTCCTGGGCATTGGCCTGGCTTATCTGCTGGAAAGCCAGGATGACACGCTCGCGGACAGTTTCCAGGTGGAGACAATTTCCAACCTGCCCGTCCTGGGTATGATCCCATTTCAGCGCATGGAAACAAGGCCGCGAGAAGGTTCTCTGGCTGCGGAATCAAGCTCCTTTCTGATAGCTCCCGGGAGCGCTACAGCTGAATCATTCCGTAGTTTGCGATCGGGGCTGACTTTGTCTGGTGTCGGGCGCAAGCTGAAGGTTCTCTCTATTACCAGCGCCTTGCCGGGAGAAGGAAAGTCCTACACTGTCTATAATCTCGGACTCGCTTTTGCCGCGACGGGCCTGAAAACGCTCATCATTGATGCTGATCTCCGGCGTCCCCGGCAACACGCTCTTTTCCGCGCCGCGCGGGAAGACGGGCTGGCAGATGTTCTTGTTGGTTCGAAATCTTTGGAAAGCGCTTTAATAACCCATCCCGTGGAATCGAATCTCACCTTGTTGCCTGCTGGCAGGCAATCCCCGCTCGCCGGGGAGCTTCTCGGATCGGGCGAGATCGGTACGGTTATTGAAACCGCTAGAAAGCTATTTGACCTCGTGCTAATTGATAACCCGCCATCCTTGCCGGTAGCCGACGCGATAATCGTGGGAACTCATTGTGATGGAACCATCGGAGTGTTGCGCGCGGGCCGAACATCTCGAAAAGCGCTGCAGCGATTTGTCCAGACGCTTGCCCGAAATCGCATTCATATCCTTGGCATGGTGATTGAGGCAGTGGATATGTCCGCAACCGAATACCGGAGCGTGTATGGCTACAATGTCGAGAGTTATTATGGTGGCAAATAG
>JBAPYY010000663.1:0-1961 GCA_049284975.1 Occallatibacter sp. | reverse complement strand
CCGCTCACGTTCGGCATTGCTTTAATCTTCTCGGAGAGGTCCTTGGCCAGTGCGTATGCTCCATTCATATTCATTGAACTGACTTGAATATCGATCGGGGCCGGCAATCCCTGATTTACCACGCCATCCACCAGGCCCCCCGCCTGGAAGTACGTGGCAAGCTCAGGCATCTCGCGAGAGAGCCGATCCTGCACGCGTTGCATATATTTGTAACTGGAAATGCTGTGGTCTTCTTTCAAACTGACCTGTACGAACGCCGTATTCATCGATGCGTTCGTTGTATAAATGGCGGAGAGATCAGGGTAGACGCCAATATTGGACACGACCATGTCCAGATCGGACGGTTTGACGATGCTGCGAATAACGGTTTCGACTTTCGCGATGTAATCGTTGCTGACTTCCAGACGAGTACCACTAGGCATACGAACGTCAATGACGAACTGCCCGGGATCGGTGCGCGGAAAGTAGGCGCGGCCTAGGAACGGAAAGAGCGCGAGTATGGTCAGCGCTACGCCGCCAAGAATCGCGGCCGCCGTGAAACCGGGACGCTGCATCGCGCGTTTAGCGAGTCCTTCATACCATGTGAGCATGCGCTGGAACCGCGCATTGAACGCCTTATCGAAACGGGCAAGAAAGTGTTCCCGCCGGCCCTCTGGGTGCTCCTCTTCGTCGCGCAAACGAATAAAATTCGCGCAATAGAGCGGCACTACGGTCATAGCGAAGAAGTACGAAGCGAAAATCGAAAGCACGACGCCAAGAGCAAGCGGGGTGAAGATATATTTGCTGATGCCGGAAAGAAAACTAACAGGAAAGAAGACGATGGAAGTTGTCGAAGTTGCCGCCAGCACCGCCAGCGAAACTTCCATGCCACCTTTTTCTGCCGCTTCTCGCGGAGCAAATCCCATCTCCATATAGCGGAAGATGTTTTCCAACACGACCACCGAGTCGTCGATAAGACGCGAGAATGCCAATGCCAGTCCGCCCAGAATCATGGTGTTAATGGAGCCGCCCATGGCATTGGTCAACAGCAGGCACACCAACGCGGAAAGGGGAATCGATAGCAGAACTGCAAAAGTCGCTCGCGGACTGCCGAGGAAGACCAGGATCATAATGCCGGTGAGCACCAGGCCGATGCTCGCTTCCTTGACAAGGTTTTTGATCGCGAGTTTTACAAAGATTGACTGGTCGAAAACAACCGCTGTCTTCAGTGACGCCGGAATGTCTACAAGATGCTTGATTGCGCTCTTCATGCCATCGACGATGGTGATAGTGTTGCTATTGCCGCCTTGCTTAAAGACAGGAATATAAACTGACCGCTGGCCGTCTATGCGCACGATGTTATATTGGAGCGCGCCCGAGTCGACCGCCTGGCCAATGTCTGCCACCAAAACCGAGGCGTTCCCCACCGACTTAAGCGGCATCTCATTCATCGAACTTGCGTCGGGAAACTGACTGTTCGCATAAATGTTGAAGTCCTTCGAACCGATGCGCACATCGCCGGCGGGCAGAATCAGATTCGAACTGTTGACGGACTCCACCACATCGTTCAGGCTGAGGTTGCGCGCCTCCATCTTTACCGGGTCCACATAGACCTGAATCTGCCGGTAGGTACCCCCATACGGCTGCGGAACCGAAGCGCCCTGAACATTGGAGATCTGATTGCGCACCTGGAATTGGGCGACGTCTTTCAGGTTTGTCTCATTCAGCCCCTGACCCTTCAATGTGACCAGGCAGACCGGCTGCGTTGAAGCATCCATGCCCAGCACCACTGGAGGCAATGTGCCAGGCGGCAGGCGGCGCAAGTCTGCCATGGCAAGGTTGGCGATGTTACTCAGTGCGGCATTTGGATCGGTTCCCGGCTTGAAGTAAATCTTGATCAAGCTCACGCCAGTAAGCGAACGCGATTCACTATGGTCGATATTGGCGCCGAGGGTGAAAAAGCGCTCAAAGGTGTTTGTAAT
>JBAPYY010000662.1:0-11956 GCA_049284975.1 Occallatibacter sp. | reverse complement strand
CTATAGGTTGTGGTTCTGGGCCGTGCAGCTTGCGACCTTCATCATTTTTCCATTGATCGGGTACCGGATTGCGCGGCAGGGAATTCGACCAGTGGAGGAGATGGCGACAACTGCGCGTCACATCAGTTCAACGAACCTGCGGGAACGGATTCAACCGGAAGGCTATCCTTTCGAGCTGGCGTCCCTGGCCAGCACCTTCAACCAAATGCTGGACCGCCTGGAAGAATCTTTCGAACGTATCTCAAGATTCTCGGCGGATATTGCGCACGATCTGCGCACGCCGGTAAATAACATTCGCGGCGAAGCGGAAGTAGCTCTGGCACGGGCGCGAACCGTCGATGAGTACCGCGACGTACTCGAGTCCTCATTGGAAGAGGCGGTCCGGCTATCGGACCTTATCGGCGACCTCCTCTTTCTGGCGCGCGCGGAGAGTCCACTGACCTATCTACGTCGCGAGCACGTTGACGTGGGTGAGCTACTGATCACAGTCCGCGATTATTATGAGGCATCCGCGGCGAACGGGCACATTTCGCTCGTCGCGGTCGAAAGCACGGAGCTTCTCGATGTGGAATTGGATCGCTCGCTGATGTTGCGGGCAGTGAGCAACTTGGTTTCGAACGCCATTGCACATACGCCGCCGGGAGGAACCGTGACGCTGGCAGCCATGAACGATGACGCCGCGATTCGTATCGTGGTCACCGACACAGGCGCCGGCATTCCTGCCGAAGCGTTGCCCAGAGTATTCGATCGCTTCTTCCGCGTCGACCCATCGCGCTCCAAGACATCGGGTGGCACTGGATTGGGCCTGGCTATTGTGCAGAGCATTCTGACGCTTCACGGCGGCAGTACAGAGATCACCAGTCAGCTCGGCCGTGGAACTCGCGTCACTCTACGCATGCCGGCCCTCGCAGAGCGATGACAAAACTGCAATTCTCGCGTAATGCTGGCAGCTGTTGCTGAGTCGTTTCGGTGATAAGTGGTTGCGGCCGTGTTTACAGCCCGCTGAGAGAATAGGTCCTGAAACGCCCCGGGCAACGGCGATACGCACCAAGGATAGATCACGAGATTCCAGTCGCGATAGCGACATTCCGTTACTGATCGGCTTTCGATGAGCGCATGGGGATGATCCGCGCGTCGTGTCATCCTCGTGGTCGGTCTCTGAATTCCGGTCCGAAAAGCGTTGTGACCCGGATCACTGCTAGGACTCTGCATAAAGAGAGGGAATCGAGTCACCGAAAGCCTTGCCGCGCGGAATGGGTTTCTGTGCCCGTCGCGCGGAGAGGAGGAACCGCATGAACTATCCGGTTTGGGACGTCGCCTTTGGCGCCGGATTGCTGATCGCCATCGTGGCGATCGTGCATGTCTTTGTTTCGCACTTCGCAGTGGGCGGCGGGCTGTTCCTGGTCCTAACCGAGCGGAGAGCGCGGAAAAGGAACGACCTGGAGCTGCTCGCCTGGCTCAAACGGCACACCAAGTTCTTTGTACTGGCCACGGTCGTCTTCGGCGCGATCAGCGGCGTGGCCATCTGGTTCACCATCGGGCTCATCAGCCCCACGGCCACCAGCAACCTGATCCACATCTATGTCTGGGGATGGGCGATCGAGTGGGTTTTCTTCTTCACGGAAATCACCGCCGCGCTGCTCTATCTCTATGGATGGGACAAACTCGAGCCGGGCTTGCATGAGTGGTACGGGTGGATCTATTTCATTGCCGCGTACATGAGCCTCGTAGTCATCAACGGAATTCTGGCCTTCATGCTCACGCCGGGGAGCTGGGTGAAGAATCACGAGTTCTGGAAAGGCTTCTTCAACCCGACCTATTTTCCGTCGCTCGCGTTCCGCACGGCCATTGCTTTCGCCTTGGCGGGCGTCTATGCGCTGATTACCGCGAGCGTTCAAAAGGACACGGCGCTGAAAGCACGGATTGTGCGCTGGAGCGCCTGGTGGATCGTGCCCTCGCTGGTGGTTCTTCCCGGTTTGGGATGGTGGTACATCCACCAGATTCCCGCGGACGTGTGGATGAATGCGCGCGGGCTGGTGCCCACGGCCACGCGCTTTGCTGGGCTCGCGTGGGTACTGCTGGCCGTCACTTTTGTGCTTGCGCTGCTCTCGCTGGTGCGGCCGGCGAAGATGCACCTGGCCTTCAGCCTGCTGGTGGCGCTGGTCGCGTTCGGAGCGATGGGCTCATTCGAATTCGTGCGCGAATCGGTGCGCCTTCCTTATGTGATTTCGAATTATCTCTACGCAAACTCGCTCTACTCGGCGTCCATTCCGGGGGATGGCGGCTTCAGCGCAGACGAAGTCACCGCGGCCGGCGTTCTGCCGACGGCGAAATGGATCGATAACCGCGTCCTTACGCCAGACGACCAGGTGGCAGTGGGGCATGAGATCTTTCGTGTGGAGTGCAATAGCTGCCACACGCCGAGCATGTATCGCGGGATCAAACATTACCTTGTCTTGCGCCAGTGGGACGAGAGCAAAATCAACGCCATGCTCGGCGGGCTCATGTTCATGCACAACGGCGCCATGCCGGCGTTTGCCGGGACCGATCAGGAGCAGGCCGCACTGGCAACCTATCTGAATTCGATTGCGCCCATCTCGCCCGCAGCCGCGGCTGCCGCCACTGACGGCAAGACGATCTACGACCAGAACTGTGTAATGTGTCACCGGGTGAGCGCCAAAGATCCGTTGTTTAAGAACCTCGACAAGAATCCACAGACAGCCAGTGACTCCCTGAAAGATCTGACCAGCTTGTTTCCGCTGATGCCGGACCAGAAGCTGAGCGATGAGCAGCGTTCCGCTGTGGTCGCATGGATCAATGCGCAACGCAGCGCAAAGGGCTTTGAGAATACCGCGCAAGGAGGGAAGTGAGATGATCGAGCCGAATCTTATTCCGAGTATGGATCCTAACCCGCTGCCTGCGCCCTACTGGGTTTTCAAACTGTTGTTGATCGTCACGTTCGTGCTCCACATCCTCGCCATGAACTTCATGCTCGGTGGCGGCGTGGTGGCGCTGCTCGCGAAGTGGCGCGGAAAGAATTCTGACGCCGGCAATCGCATGTTCTTTGATGTGGCAAAGAAGATGCCCGTATTTCTTCCGGCGGCGATCACGCTTGGCATTGCGCCGTTGCTCTTCGTGCAGGTTCTCTACGGGCAGTTCTTTTACACTTCGTCAATCCTGATGGCCTGGCCGTGGCTTCTGGTGCTGGTGGTGCTCACCATCGCCTACTACGGCTTCTATTACGTTTCGTTTCACATTGGCCGCAACCCGGGCAGGGCCGGCGGCGTGATGGGCTTGAGCATAGTCCTCGTCTTCCTCATCGGCTTCATGTTCACCAACAACATCACGCTCAGCCAGGCGCCGGGGCGCTGGGGCGCGAAGTATTTCGCGAGCGCAGGCGGTTGGCACCTGAACCTTTCTGAGCCGACGCTGATTCCGCGTTACCTGCATTTCTTTACCGCTGCCCTGGCCGTTGGAGGACTGCTTCTGGTCTTTTTGGCGCTGGCCAACTGGAAGCGCAATCGTGAGTACGCGGGCCAGCTTCTCGAGTTCGGTGGGAAGACCTTCATGTTCGCCACCATGACGCAGTTCGTGGTGGGCATTGCTTTTCTCATCAGCCTGCCCCGCGAGATGCGCATGTTGTTGATGGGTGACAATCCACTGGCCACCACGCTCTTTCTCATCGGCATCGCCGGCGGCATCGGCGCAATCGTACTTATGTCCGATGCGCTACGCAGGCAGAATATCCGTGTTGCCGCCTTTTACGTGCCGGCCATTATCGGCGTGGTCATCGCGTGTATGTCCATCATGCGCGACATCGTGCGCGACGCTTACCTGAAGCCGTATTTCCAGCCCGGCCAGTTCGCCGTCAGCACGCAGTGGGCCGTGCTCCCTCTGTTTCTGGCGCTCTTTGTTGCTGGCGTAATCCTCTGGTTTGTGATGCTGAAGCGCTATGGACTGCTGGGCGGTGGGAAGAGTGGGGACCAGCCTGCGACCAAGAGTTCCTGAACGGCGTGTCATATCCCGACTTTGATGTTCTTCTCCCGGCCCCGGTAACCTGTTTGCGGTACGGCCTGATCCCAAGTTTGTCAAAATCGGGGAGACTCAAGGCACCGTTCGATTTTGCGCAAAACATCCCCGATCCCGAGTTGGTGATACCAAGGCAACGCGCTCACCGCCCCGTTCGGAGCGGTTGGTCGGCGTCAAAATGTCCGGGAATGGAGTACGAAAGGCCCAATCTCCCCATGGCCGGTCACTCGCCCGGAGCTCCGGAAATTGCTTTCTGGGCGGTAGACTCGCGCCTCGGCGATTTAGCGTCCACTGAAAAAGCGGAACCCGGTTTCCTGGTCATATGGAATGGCTAATGGGCCGAGGAGCCTGTTGCACGGCAACTCAGACGCGAGCCCCGACTCACTCCTCGCGCAGCAGGACCAGAGGATTGATGGATAGCGCGCGCTGCGCCGGAATCCACGTGGCCAGCAATCCCAACGCAGCCATTGCCAATACCACACCAGCCAGGACCAGGGGATCGCGCGGCGTGGCTTGATACACAATGAAACCCAGCACCTTCGTCGCAAGTAGGCCCAGAACCAATCCAACCCCCGAACCAATCGCCAACAGTCTGAACGCGCGCCCCAACGCGGCCTGCAACACTTCCTTGCGTTGCGCGCCGAGAGCCATGCGAATTCCCAGCTCCTTGAGCCTCTTGCTCACCGAGTAGGCAGCCATTCCGAAGATGCCCGTGATCGAAAGCATTGCGCCCATCATGCCCAGCACACCCAGCGATACTGTTGCCATGCGCGAGGGGAACAAAGTTCCGCCCAGTTCTGCGCTCCACGGGCGAATGGCAAGAACCATTCCAGGGTCGATGTCGCGGAGCACACTTCTCAAGGCCACGGCAAGTTCCTGCGGGTCGCGGCTCGACCGCACCACCAGCCATGTCCAACTAGCCGGCGACTGCAGGAGGGGGAAAAACATCGCCGGCTTCTGGTCTTCCGTGAGGTTCACGTATTTTCCGTCTTGGACCAGACCCACCACTCGCACGCGCGTTCCATCTCTCATCTTGAAATACCGGCCGATAGCGTCCGGTATGGAGCCCAGTATCTTGCTTGCGAACTCCCGGTTCACCACTGCTACGCGCGGGGCGTTTGTGTCGTCATGCCATGTGAAGGCTCTGCCCGCCAATAAAGATGTCCCGGATGCGCGGAAGTAGTCTGGAGATACGTTGAACATATTAGGGTCGGCCGCGGCATTCGACGGGCTCAGATCCGTGGTGGTGTCGGTATAGACAAGCCCTTGCCAAGTACCAGGAGGTTCTAACGGCGGATAATTCACCGATCCTACGGAATCTACGCCAGGAATCGCTTGTATGGCATCGATCATGCGCCGTTGCATTGCGGGTACTCTTTCGCCGCTGTAGCCTGCTGTCGTCAAATCGGTATCTACCAACATCGCGTTCCGCGGCTCAAAACCGAAGTTGCTGTGCATGGCTCGCATGAGTCCACGCACAGCAACCATCGACGAAGTGACCAGGACGGCACAGATCGCAATTTGGACGACCAGCAATACGTCTCGCACGGCGATTCGGCGCCCGAACGCGCCTGCCGATCCCGCTTTGACGATCTCGTATGGATTGGCCCGGAGAATCTGGCGCACGGGAACAATTCCGAATAGAACTCCGCTGACCAACGCCAAGACCAAAGCTACCAAATAAACGCTAGCATCCGGACTTACCGGCACGTGGAGAGGGAATCGCGGAAATGGCTGCCACACGCTCAACCGACGCAAGAGAAGAATGCTAGCCACGAGTCCCGCTACGCCTCCAGCGAGCGAAAGCAGCACGGATTCGGTGAACAGCTGGCGCAAAATGCGATTGCGGCTCGAACCAAGAGCCAGGCGCAAGGCCACTTCGCGAGAACGGTCGGCGGCCCGCGCCGCAAACAGGCTGCCCAGGTTGGCACAGGCTGCCAACAGTATCAAACCCGAAAGAAGCATCAGCCCGGTGAGAAAAGCCCGCGTTGGCCCGTTCAAATAGTCGCCATGAAGGCCAGGCCGCGCCAGCGTATAAGGGTCATTACTTTCTTCTTTGGGATAGCTTTTTTTCAGATACGAATCCACGGAGTTCAGATCGGCAGTGGCCTGCGCCGGAGTGACTCCTGGCTTCAGACGTCCCACCATCTCAAACATCCAATGGATCCTGCGTGCGTCCAACATCATCTTGTCGCCGGATAACTGCTCATGGTTCACGATGGGCACGAAGATATCCGAAGCGAAAAACAAGATGGTCCCCTGGAACCCTGGAGGCGCCACGCCAAGGATGGTGAATGGATGACTGTTGAGCCGGACAACGCGGCCCACCACGGTGCGATCGTCCTGAAAATACGTGTGCCAATATGCGTAGGAGAGCACGACATAGGGCGCGCTGTTTGGGCCATGCTCATCGGAATTGTGGAAGAATCGGCCAAGGAACGGTTGAATGCGCAATACGTCGAAGTAGTTTCCGCTCGTTTCGTATTCCCAGACATTGGATGGATCTTTGCCCGTATCCAGCCCTGACTGAGAGATAGCAAAAACAGCCAAATCGTCGAAGCTGCGGTTGCGCTGGCGAAGATCGAGATAATCGGGATAGGAGTGGGACGCGACGTCGCTCCCATGTTGGATGATGAAAAGGCTCTCTGCCTGAGGCACATTCAGCGGACGCAGGATCAGAGCATTCATCACTCCGAAGACCACGGCGTTTGCGCCAATGGCCAGAGCCAGCGTCAAGACAGCGGCAATGGTGAATCCAGGAGACTTGCGTAACTGTCGTAGGGCAAATCTCAGGTCCTGAAGCAGGATGGTCATCGTTGGCCTCCGGGTGAAGATGCGGATTCACGGAGAGAAATGCAATTGTAGAGCCATTTTGTCTAGAATGCAACTTTATGATAACAAAGCGGTTTATTGAATATTATTGGTTCCTGGGAACTGAATTGGGTGTCCGGTTTCGCCGAAGGGTGTCCGAGAATGAACAGAGCGGCGATAGAGAATGTCTGGCACTCTGTGTCAGTGATCGCTGAACTTGACGCGGAGCATCTGGAACACTCTACTTGGTTGGTTATTCTCTCTTTGGCTCCGACAGGCCAATGCGTTCATCCAACTTGATTGATGAAACGACCGTCGGATCAGTCCTTGAAAACGTTAGGTTCCTATCGGGACTGTCCCGACAGATGAGGCGGGATTGAGCCAGGTGATTTCAGCCGGGGTGTGCAACGGCAACTGGAGTTTTGCAGTGCCACGCAATTCGCCGGCGAGCAAGAGAGGTTGGCCAGGGAATATGGGAAACCAAAATGTTCCCGCGATGCGCCTTGACCCAGCTGCCGGAAGTCTGTTCAACCACTCCCAAGCTGCGTGCCGCCGCTGGCAAGCTCGGCCTCACCCAACAAGCTGCGCGGCCTCTTGCTTGAACTCAAGCGTGTAACCTCTTCGCGCTGGCTTCGTGATCTGCGCTACCCTTTCGCACTGGAACAGCTTCCCATTGGATACGTTTCGCGAGGGCAAGGTCGCTCTGTCCAACCTAAACATAGCAAGGAAGGGCATCTCCGCGCTCTTTACCTGCTCAATGGCTGGACCGCAAGTGGGCAGAACTCAGCCGTGGATTCCCCAAGGCGCGCGGAGTATCTGCTTCGAAATCACGTGCGAGTGGTGCTACCAGTACGTAGAGGAGACAAGAAAGGGCGGACCTGCCTCGCCGTTGATTTTATCGGCCCTGATCACGATCTCCAGATTCTTATCTTCCCAACCGGCCGGCAACTTACTGAGAAGCTGATTGAGATACTGCGATGAGACCACAAACTGGCTTGCAGCCTCGGTGCCATAAGTGCCCAGACCGGCAATCACCATGACGGTGCCGTTGGTGGTGGTGTCGTGGTAACGCGTAATCAAGGCATAATCGCTTGTGCTGAGGTCGGCTTTCTCATAAGTGTGAGGATCGCTCCACTCGTTGCTAGTAGGGTTCTCTCTGTCCTGCACCTTCGACAATGATCCGAAATCAAAACGGAAGCGCAGAGGATCGGTCAGGCGCATTGTCCAGGGATTATTTCTGGCGCCAATCAGGATGACAGGACGCGAACCTAAGTCCGTCAGGCTGACCTCACGGTCATCCTTGATCTCATAGGCTTTGCCGTTCGCCTGTAGAAAACCAGCCAGACGGGCGAGCGCAAGCGCGCTGGACATCGTGATGTGATGGTACGGCCCCCGCAAGTGGTCAGTCTCGTCGGCCTCCACAGGCTTTACATCCGGCGGCACAAAATCGCTGGTCCCGACGACGATGAGAACGGAATCAGGCGAATGCAGGAGCTGGCCCCATAGCTTGTCCGTTGCTCTCGGCGCAGTAGCTTTGCGGAAGAAATATGCGCCAAAGACTGCAAGTATGAGCACAAAGGCAGCCGCTGTCCACCACAGAAAATGGCTGCGCCGCAGAGCAGAAACGGCTGGAGCCGCGCTTTTCAGCTTGAACTCCGGTACATAGCAGCCGAGCGGCAGTTGAATCTGAAGCTGCGAACTCGCGCCATCTTCGCCGTAGTATTGCGCGAGCCGCTTTCTAACCTCGCTCGCACTGAAACGGACAACAGGGTCGTCATTGGTATCGTAATCCGGGGAGCGATCGAAGACTTCAACGCCGAGCGTACGTTCTTTCAACTCTTCCGAATGGCCGTCCAAAGTCTTGCAGACCACGTATTTCAGCAGTGCCGGGTAGCGCTTGCTCCCACTGAAATGGCTGCTCGAGAGAATCGCATTCAATTCCCTGGTGATCAGATCTCGATCTGCCGAGGTCTCTGGCATCCAGTGGGCGGTTTCATGCGTGGCGCTCGACATGAGAAAGGGTTCGTCTCCCGAAACAGTCGTAGTGTACGTCACCACATCCGCGATTGTCACTTACAATGCGGACTCCAACCACCTGAGATTCCGGCTTGCGTCAGCCGCGTTAAGTGATGATATTACAGTAGGATATGAACGTAATATACCCGTAATATTACAGACTGGCAGCGGTATTCATCTTGTCGAATCCTCCATCGTCAGCTGAGAGTTGCTGCCGTATTGAAGATACGTGTACCCGGGGTTCAGGAAAATAGAGAAGAGAGCTTCGGTGGGACTTTGTGCAATTTTTCGATTCCAAGGAGGCTTCACGCAATGGTACGAAAGCTGTCGGTATTTCTCGTCGCGCTGCTCTTCCTGAGCTTCTCGCAAACCGTCTTTGCCCAGGCTGTCACCGGAACAATCGTCGGCACAGTCACTGACGCCAACGGTGGGGTCGTCGTCAACGCCAAGGTCACGATTATCTTGACCGGGCAGAGCACAGTGTATTCATTTGTCACCAATGAGAGCGGCAACTATACCGCACCGGATCTTCCTTCCGGACTGTATTCCGTGACGGTCGCCTCGCCCGGATTCAAGAAAGAGACACGCGAGAACATCACTCTCGCCACAAACACCACAGAGCGCGTCGATGTCAGCCTGGTTGCTGGCAGCGTCACGGAATCGGTAGTCGTCACCTCGGCTCCGCCCGAGTTGCAGACGGATCGCGCTGACATCTCAACGACGATCGAGCAGAATCAGATTACCGATCTTCCTCTCAGCAGCGGCAACAGCTTTCAGTCCCTGCTGAACATAGTTCCGGGCATGGCGCCCGTGGTTTTCAACAATTCGCAGTTCTATAACGCCAACAACGATCTCTCCACCAACGCAAACGGTCAGTCCTCCTACGTCAATCTCTACCAGATCGAAGGTATCGACGACGACCAGCGCACGGGTATCCACATCATCCTGGTTCCGCCCGCAGCGGCGATCCAGAATGTGGATATCACCACCAACAACTTCGAGGCCGAATTCGGCCGCGCTGTGGGAACCGTCGTCAACGTCACCCTGAAGTCCGGAACCAACCAGTTTCATGGCTCCATCTTTCAGAACATGGAAAACAACGGCGTCAATGCCCGCAATTACTTCGCCTCTGGGCCCAACGGACGTTTGGTCTACAACTACACGGGCGGTTCCATCGGAGGCCCGATTCTTAAGGATAAGTTGTTCATCTTTGGCGACTTTCTTCGCACCTCCGATCACGAAGCCACGACGACAAACGCGACCATTCCGTTCTATAACGTGACGAACGGCAACGTTGATCTAAGCGGCTATAAGGGCCAGGTTTACGATCCAACTACTGGCGATACGGCGGACTGTTCGGGCGCCACGCCAAACGGCAATTGCGGGACGGGACGCACAGCGTTCGCCGGCAACCTGATTCCGATGTCTGAACTCACGGGGCTGTCGTCTCTGCAAGGCACGAACGGTAAGAATGTGGGTTTAACAGTTCTGCAGGACTTGGATGCCCTGGCGAGAAATCCCGCAAAGAATCTTGCATCGGCGGCATACATCGCCGGCGCGCTCACCAACAATTTTTCGCAGAACCTTCCTTTCCACAAAGACACTATAAGCTACGACATCAAGTCGGATTACACGATCACTCAGAAGGATCACCTGAGTGGACGTTTCAGCCATCAGAGCATCAACACTTACGAGGCGCCGCTCTTCGGTTCGTTCCTCGGAGGACCCGCCAACGGCGGCTTTGAAGCGACCGGAACTGCAGCGGCCTATAGCACGGGAGCGAACTACGATCACGTCTTCTCGCCTACCCTGCTCACCGAAGTGCGTTTCGGCGTGGCCCATTTGCGCAACTCGGCGCAGCAGACAGATTTCGGTAGCGACGATGCGACGACTCTTGGCATCAAGGGCAACGGCCCCAACGGAACAGATCAATCTCCCAACAGCAGCGGTCAGGTTGCCTTCCAGTTGAGCCAGTTCGCTGGCAATTCACAGGCATCCAGCACAAGCTCTCTGAGCAATCCGTTGATCGGCTATTCGCAGTCGCTGCCCTGGCTGCGCGCCGAATCCAATATCGATTTTGCCAATAACTGGACCTTGATCAAAGGCAATCACACCTTGAAGGCCGGTGCCGACATCCGCCGCGTCCGCGACGATCTTCTACAGGGAAACATCAACGCCGCCGCGGGAACATTTTACTTCACCGAGAATCAGACCTCGACGCCGGGGGCGACTCCATGGCCAACGACCGGCACTGCAACCACCGGGCAAGCCAATGACGTTGCAGACGTTCTCTTCGACGTTCCCTTTGGTGTGGGGCAGGACACCAACAGCACCTTCCCGTGCTACCGGCAGACATGGCTCTTCTTCTTTGCCTCCGACAAGTGGCAGGTCTCTCATAAGCTGACCGTTGATATCGGTTTGCGCTATGAGTTGTATCCGCCGGCCACACCCCGCAAGGCGGGCGGCTTCGTCAGCTACAACCCCGCCAACAATCAGCTCGTCGAGGCGGGCGTAGACGGGAACCCATCGAACATTGGGATGAAAACGGACTTCACGAACTTTGCTCCGAGGCTGGGAGCGTCTTACCGTTTATCGGATAAGACCGTTCTTCGTGCCGGATTCGGTGTCAGCTACGTCCCCTTTGTGGACAACAGCTATGCCTATAACTATCCCATCAAGACCAGCACCAACTATCTGAATACGCCAACCTATGGACCGGCACTCGATTCGAATGGCAACGCAATCACTTTCGGCAACGGAATTCCCATTACTCCGACAGCCACGTTTGGATCGGATGGAACGCTGACGGAAAGCAAGGCGAATGGCACCATCGGGTTGGGTAACCTCTATATCCCCCTCAACTTCAAGAACGCCTCTGTCGCCTCGTGGAACGCGGCGGTTGAGCAGGCTCTGCCATACAATATGTCTTTTCAGATTGCGTATGTCGCGAATCACGGAACGCGGATCGACGTTTCGCAGAACATCAATAACCCCAGCATCTACGGTCAAGAAGGTTCAACATACGATCCTTTCAACGTCGCCTTCGGAAAGACCGCGTCGGTCACACAGTTTTTCCTGGGCTTCTCCAGCAACTATGAGT
>JBAPYY010000661.1:0-3981 GCA_049284975.1 Occallatibacter sp. | reverse complement strand
GCTCCGGCAGAGGACCGTCGTCATGATCCTGACGTGTTTGGAGGACGACTTCATCCGCGTCAACGTCATTCCCCGCAAGCTTAACGAAAGCGAAAACGATGCGCTCACCACTCCGCTCAGCGTGGCTGGCACGGCGGAAGAATTGGACGCCGAACTGCCTTCCGCGCTGGTCCAGTTTGTTGGCGGACATCTCGAACTGAAAAACACGCTCGAATCCGCCAAGGAGCAAATGGCGGCGGCAGCGAAGACCGCAAAGGCGGAAGCCCGATCGAAGACGGCACCTAAGACGGAGCCAACCCGAACCGAACCCGCAGTGACCGAGACAAAGAAGCCAGCGGACGCGGCGCCCAAGCCTGCCGAAGCCAGGAAAGCGGAGCCGGCGCGCAATGCCAGCCTCTTTGACATTGGATCGTCACCAGCGTCAGCCCCCTTGCCGGCGTCGGATGAGGACGAGGAAGAGGAGATTCTTGCCGAAGCCGATGATGAGCCAACGGATGAGCCCGACGACTTGGATGAGGCCGGCTAAGCGCCAATCCTAGTCTCGCTATAACTCCGACCGGGCAATGATCAGTCGCACGTCATTTCCAGCTCTCGGGAATGAGAGCCAGGTTCCCCAGCCCGCTCCAAGGCTCTTCGACGAGAGCTTGCTGGTAGGGCAGATCGGGCAGATTGGCGTGTTCGAGTACGATTATCTGGAAATTGGGCGCGAGATCTGTGCAGACTGAAAAGAGAAGACCGAACATCCGTCCGACGGCATCAAGGTCCGCGTCAGATTCCAGAGTCTCCTGAGTGGTTCCTGAAAGGGCCGCATATTCCTGCATCGAGGGGAAATAAACCTGAGTTGGCTGGTCTAGTACAAGAAACCCTGGCACGGGGCGCTTATCCTGCACGAAATGTTCATGCAGTGCGAGAAGGGCCAAGAGATGGCATCCCAGCCAGTTCTTGCCGCCTCCCATCCTGTACATGGGGATGGGGCGCCCCGGACGATCGGCGACCACGGTCAAATTGTTGAGATCCAAACGATACGGCGCTTTATGCTCAAGGTGCAGCAACTCCGCCCATTTTGTCATTTGCGATCCCATTCGATTCAGGATTGAGAGAACAAGGTCCTGCTCCTCATCCGCGCCAACCAGCGCCTGGATGCGATCAACTTCGGCCTGTGCTCGCTTCACCGAATTCTGTAATGTTTCACGCTCGTCCACCAAATGAACGGTTTCGACATACAGACTTACGCGGCCCACGACGCGTGCCGCCCTTGCATTTGCATTTCGGAACTCTTCAGCCGCTTCTTGTTCCGCTTGGGCTGCTTCTAATGCGAACTCCGCTTCCACAAGCTGTTGCCTCGCCGCTTCGCGGTCGGCTCGCAGGCCATCGACATACTCCCGTAGCCTCGGACGTTCACCCTCTACCTGCCGCAGATCGTTACCTAACCGCCGAAGGCTGTCATTTAACGCGGCCACTGTCGGGACTTCGGCAGGGAGATCCGATGAGCAGATTGGGCATCGACGGGCATCCGTGGCTCCGTCGAAAAGTCCGATTGAGCTGAGGCGCATTACCTGTTCGCCCGCCTCGCCCGCATAAGCCTGTGCATCGCGTTGGAACGTCTCCGCGGCCTCGATTTGTCTTTGCAGACGCTTGAAATCGGCGCGCCGCTCATCTGCCAGATTGCGAAGATTGCCGAGTCTGTCATCCTCGATGAGTGGTGCAGCAGCAGGCGCCCAAGTCAGAACATTCTTGAGCAATTCGAGAACTTCCTCGGTACTCTCTGCAACCAGATCGGTTCTCAATATGCCGACCTGTTGCGCTTCCGTGATGAGCCCCTGCCCACGTCTCAGTTTATCGGACGTGATCGAATTGGCCTCATCCAAATCTCGCGACACGAGTTTCAGAGTTCTCTTCGCAAGGCGAAGTTCGTGTTCCAGCCGGACACGCTCCGAATTAATCGCCCCTAAAAAGTAAGGCAACGTATCTTTGATGGTCTGCGGCATCAACTGTTCCTGCTGTCTGTGAAACAGTAGATCCTTGTTGGCAATGAGCCCCTGTGTCTGAAAGAGATAGTAGATTGTGTGGCGGATCGTGGCTTCCAATTCATCTCGCGATTGACCTGGGAGCGGCGTATGCAGATTTGGAACGATCCCGAGACGGCTGGAAAGATCCGCGATGACTGCTTGATCGTTCGAATTTGGAACCAGCTTGGAGAAAGGAGGCGCCGCTAACAACGAACCGACCTCGTAGTAGACAGTGCTCTGGCTGGCTGCATTCGCGGTTGGTGCGGGCTTAGCGACAAGTACATCAGTATTGTCGCCGATTCTGAAGATGACAGCGTACCAGGCCACCGCGTCCCGAATGACTCCTTCAGGGATATTGAAGGTGGAACGTCCCATGCAGTAGTCGATGATGTCAACGATCGCCGATTTTCCCGTCAACGACCTCCCTGTGATGATATTTACGCTTCCGAGTTTGAACGAAAGCTCACGCATCGCACCCGAATGGTTGTAGAGAACAATGGAACGGATCTGCATGGTCATGGACGGACACCCCACATTGCGAAAATCGTGGCATTATCGCCGGCCGAGGCCAGCCAGCGCCCTACAAAATGCGCTCGTTTCCGGCACGCCGCCGATTCCGAGTCACTCGGCCAAGGAAGCTGGTTAAGCCGCAAACGGGGAGCCTGCATTGAGCCATCCTGTGAGAGCGTTACCATCTGAGCGTTCATAGCAAAGAGAATGGCTTCACGGGTATGCGGCAAGATAGCCGCGCAGCGTTCACAGAAACCAATCCGGGCTTCCTGGTGCTCCTGTAGCCAAGGATGCATCTTGGTCGTGATCGAGCCGGGAAGCGATTCTCTGGTGGCTTTGTGCAGCACTATCGGGAGGAGAAGAAACACTATGGGATGAGGCATTCCAGAAGGACTTACCTCGGCAAATCCCCTGACGGCCTCGCGTAGAAGCAGTGCGCAGAAGGCGGGATTGAAAAGATGCGCGACCTCGGGTGGCCGCTCACTCCAGCGCTTCATGAGGTCACCGCCGGTTCTGTGAGAATCTCAGATACCCGTTCCAGAAACTTTGGGTGCCACCACACACTGGGCGCGGGTTTATTTGCAAGAATGTGGAAGCTCCCGCGCATGACATAAGGTTCCGTCACGTTGGGACGAATTCTGAAGTCCGCGGTCTGCTCCATCCAGTTGAAAATCTGGCGGCCAACCTTCTTTAACTCAATCTCGCTTACGGTTGGCGGCAGTTCATCGCTGATCGCTGCTGCAAACCGCTCCCACTCGTCGATCAATCTGCGCTCGTAAGATTCCACTTCGTCGCCGACCAGCAGTTCCTCACGCGCCCATCGGGAACGCTGCTCAAAGGCCCGATAGTAATCAAGAATCGCCTTCTCGATTCGGGGAATTCCAACGTCAATCACCCGGAGCTGCTGGACAAACATCCGGTTGTCCGAATGGGGATCGATGCTGTCCGGCTTTGCGTCGAGATAATCGATCGGAAGTGCGTTCGGCCCAAACTGCTCAGCTATTGCCCGCAGCTTGTCGTAAACCTCAAAGCCGGCAATCGGCATGGGACCACTGGATCTCAATTGGTCGACGACCTTGCCAAACCACCAGCCTTCCAGTCGTTCATACAGCGCGTCCCGGTTCTGCCGGTCTACAGCAGCGCGAATCCGGTCACGGATCTTGACGCCAATATCCGAGATATCCGGCGAACTGTCCAGGATATGAACCGCCTCAACTAACTGAAGCTGCTGTTCCTGCGTCAGGGCGCCGAACGCTGCGAAAGCAGTCTTAAGATCGTTGTTGCTTGATTTGCCTGCAATCTCCTTCAGCTTGTCGAGTGCAGCAGTGCAGTCCCTTCCGATGCCAGGTCGCAGCGAAGATGCGACCGAGTCGACCGGGGCTTCCGCAGTGGTGATTAGGGTCAGCGTTGTGGGCGGCACCTGAACGCGCCCGTCCTTGATGTGCGTGCTCCAGATGCGAAG
>JBAPYY010000660.1:0-9628 GCA_049284975.1 Occallatibacter sp. | reverse complement strand
GTCGGCGACGAAGCCAGCCGTCAAACCGCCAAGCTATTTGAGAGCGGCGACTTTACCAAGTACCTTTATCTGCACGGCCTATCTGTCGAAACGGCTGAGGCGCTGGCCGAACTGGCTCACAAACAGGTGCGCGAATTTCTCGGCATCGCCGGCGAAGATTCGCCGCGTGTTGCCGATCTGTTCCATCAGAAATATCGTGGCTCGCGTTATTCGTTCGGCTATCCAGCCTGCCCGAATCTGGAAGATCAGGCAAAGATTTTCCGCCTGCTCAAACCCGAGGAGAACATCGGCGTGCGGCTCACCGAGATCTTCCACCTGGAGCCTGAGCAGAGCACCAACTGCATCGTCGTCCACCATCCTCAGGCCAAGTATTTTGTAGCGTAAAAATTCTTGCCTGAACCTCGGCCTGTTTTGCGTAAAATTATCGCCGCCTGTGCGACAGTGGAATTACGGCTGACAAAGAGAAGCGTGTGGCCTCCTCGAACGGCCGGGGCGCGATCAACATTTTCCGCGCTCCCGGCCGTTCGTCTTTTTACCGCCCTGCCTCCCGATAGCGGCCCAATTCCTTGACCATCGCGCAATGTCGCCCCAGCGCCTGCACTGCGCGCTCGCCATCTGCAGCCGAGTGAATTTGGCAATCCACATAGAAGACGTATTCCCAGGGCTTGCCCTGCACCGGACGCGACTCGATCTTGGTCATGTTGGCCCCGATGGCGGCCAGTTCAGTCAGCGCCGCCACCAGCGATCCGGGGCGATTCTCCATGGAAAATGCCAGGCTGATCTTGTTCGCCTCCGGGTCGGTTACGGCAACCGCCGCGCGCCGCACCAGGAAGAAGCGCGTAAAGTTTTCCGGGTTGTCTTCAATGTCGGCTTCGAGAATCTGCGCGCCGTAAAACCGCGCCGCCGCCTCGCTGGCAATGGCCGCCGCGCGCCGTTCGCGCAACTCCACCAACTGCTTCACGCTACCCGCCGTGTCATAAAAAGCAACGGCCTTCATGGCAGTGTGAGCGGCCAAAAACTTTCGACATTGCGCCAGCGCCACAGGATGCGAAAAGACGCGCTCAATTTCTCCGGTTGCTACGCCTGCAAGCGCAATCAGATTGTGCCGGATGCGCAGCAAAGTTTCCCGCTCCACCCGAACTTCGTGAGTGAGCAGTAAGTCAAAGTGCTCCAAGACCGAGCCGGCCAGGCTGTTCTCGATGGGAATGACCGCCGCGTCCACCGCGCCGCTGGCTACAGCTTCAAAGACATCGGCTGAAAGCGACATAGGAACGATCTCCCCATCGGGGACCAGCTTCAACGCCGCTTCGTGACTGAAGGAACCGTATTCTCCTTGAATTGCAATCTTCATCGCATTCTGACTCTCCGTATCTCTATAGGTGTGGATGCTAGTATCGTGAGTCTGAAGTTCATCGAAGAACAGCCGCAGATTCTTCGACTCACCACCCCCGAACTGAAAGACGTTCGGGGCCCCGTTCGCGCAGATTGACAGCCTGTTTTGTGTTGCGTATATCAGACGCAGGACGCAAGAGAGGGATAGCTATGCTGCCCATAATCCCGCGTCGAGGGCAGTTGGCCCCGCCGCAGGTGGTCTATCGCAACCACAAATCCCCCGCAACAAAACCGAGAAAAACCATGGCAATCACGCCATTCATAGTGAAGAAAGCCGCATTCAGCCGGCGTAAATCGCGCGGGGAAACCAGCGAGTGCTCATAGGCCAGCAGGAGGCCCACGGCCCCGATGCCCAGCCAGCCGACTGTCCGAAAATGAAACAGTATGCCAAACCAGACGAGCAACCCGAGCATTGCCAGATGCATTGCGCGTGCTGTCCAAAAAGCCGCCGCGATACCAGACGCCTGCGGAAGGCTGTGCAGTCCTGCGGCGCGGTCGTGCTCGAAATCTTGGCAGGCGTAAAGCACATCAAAGCCGCCCGCCCACAGAGTCACCGCCGCAGTAAGCACTACGATGCGCGCATCGAGAGTGCCGCGCACCGCAATCCATGCGGCTGAGGGTGCCAGGCCGAGCGCCAGGCCCAGCCCCAGGTGCGACCAACGTGTGATGCGCTTCAGATAGCTGTATCCGAGCAGCACGACGAGCACAATTGGTGAAAGGTAGAGCGTGAGCCGGTTCAATTCAGCGGCGGACCCGACGAACACCGCTACGGCCAGCAGCGAAAAACCCAGCACAAATTGTCGTGTCAGCAGCCCAGCGGGAATAGCGCGAGTCTTCGTGCGCGGATTAGCTGCGTCCAGATCCGCGTCGGCCCAGCGGTTGAAGGCCATCGCCGCCGACCGCGCCGAGACCATGGCGACGAGAATCCACACCAGCGTCCGCCAACCCGGCAATCCATTGGCGGCCAGCAGTACCGCCGTCAGTGCAAACGGCAAGGCAAAGATCGAGTGCTCCCACTTGATCATCTCCAGCGTCGTCCGCGTCTTAGCCCACAAGCTCGGCATCGTCAACTCCAACCCCAGTGTACTTGAGGGGGCGGAGAGACGCGCCAAGTCAGTTAGGCTCTGCCCTCCGCCTCTTCCACCGTTTCGGCTAGCGGAATAACCGTGTCAACCTTCGTGAGCTTGAACAATTCCATTACCCGACTGTTCACTGCAGCCGCAATCAGGCGGGCGCCTCTATTCTGGCAATGGACGTAGTGGTTGATTACCGCACCCATGCCCGCTGAATCCATGTAGGGAACGCCGCTGAAGTCGAGGATGGTGGCGCGCGGCAACTCGCCGTCGCGCAAACGGTCTTGCATTGTGAAAATATTGCGCAGCGTGAGCGGTCCCGCAAATCGAAAAATTACCGTGTCGGCAGCTTTGCCTTCTGTGCGTTCAATGGACAGGGGAGCGTCGTTGAGCATAGTGGGCCAAGTATAAGGAATAAAACGTCCTGTGTTGTTACAAAGGTGTAAATGTTGCACCGCGATGGTTGACAATAGCCTCATGGATTCTCTGCGCATCGACAAATGGCTCTGGGCCGCTCGCTTCTTCAAGACGCGTGCGCTGGCGTCCAAGGCCTGTGATCTAGGTCGGATTTTCTCGAACGATCACGAGGCCAAGCCCGCACGCGAGGTGCGAGTGGGCGACAAACTCGTAGTGAAGAACGAAGGCGGCGAATTTCAGATCGAGGTCCTCGCACTGAGCCATATGCGCGGCCCAGCGGCGGTGGCGCAGGCGCTTTACCACGAGAGCGAAGCCAGCGTTGCTGCGCGAGCCAAAGCAATAGCCGAGCGTAAGGCGATGCAGGAGTTCGCGCCTCTGCCCGAGCGTCGCCCTTCCAAGCGCGACCGCCGTCGCATCATCCAGTT
Organism: Occallatibacter sp.; assembly: GCA_049284975.1. Classification (GTDB taxonomy): domain Bacteria; phylum Acidobacteriota; class Terriglobia; order Terriglobales; family Acidobacteriaceae; genus Telmatobacter. Next base: position 6,321 of record JBAPYY010000660.1, on the reverse strand, counting down.
CCGAGGCGGAGCATAACAACAGTGGTTTCTCTTGCCCCTGATCCCTGGCCTTCTTCACGCTTCATGGGCAGTAGGCACATGCGGCTGTGGCATTAACTCCGTGAGTGCGATTCCTGCCAAAATCATCAGTGCGCCGATTGTGGGGCGGAGCCCAAGCCGTTCGCCCATCACAAGGAACGAGGTAACCCACGCAAAGACCGGCTCCAGCGTGAGCACAAGCGCCATGTGAGTTGCGGGCAGCACAGACTGCGCCCAGCTTTGAATGGAGAATGCTGCCGCGGTAGCCAGTACTGCAGCAATGGCCAGCGCCACAGCGAGTCGCGCTGTCCAAGCAATGTGAGGGTGCTCAATCAGGGGCAAGCTCAGTGCCATGAAGAGCGCGCAGAAGCCCACCTGCAGTAGCGCCAATGGCTGGAAGGCAATTCGTGGCGAGAAACGGCTCAGCGCCAGGCAGTGAAAGGCAAACGCGACGGCGCAACCCAAGGTGAGCAGGTCGCCTAGATTGATGGAAGCCATATCGGGCAACAGGCGCGCCGCGTGAGTCAGCAGGGAAGCGGGACCTGTGGCCTGGCTTGCGGCTGGCGCTGTCAGCAGTACGATGCCGGTAAAGGCCATTCCGGCGCCCAGAAAGGCGTTCCTGCGCGGCGGTTTCGCTCCCGGCGGACGCAGGCCGGGAATGATCGAAAATAGCGGCACAAGCACCACCAGCAAGCCCGTGATGAAAGCCGATTTGGAGGGCGTGGTGAGCGCAAGGCCTGTGGTTTGGAACTGGTAGCCAACGGCGAGGCAAAGCCCCACGATCGCGCCAGATGCCACCTGCCAGCCGCGAATCGCGCGCCAGTAACGGTGATAGGCCACCCCGAGCACCGCGAAGGCCAGCGTCATGCGTACCAGGTTGAAGGCGGCCGGCGTGGCATCAGTCAGCGCGTTCTTTATCAATACAAAGGTTGATCCCCAAGTGGCAACCACGAACAACATCAGCAGGTAAGCGCGCAGTTTCATCTGTTTGGATTATGCCAGCCGATGCTACGCTCCTGACTCGAAGCCAGCCGGCGAGCCAGTATGTGGTGTGCGCGAGCGCAATGAAAATGGCTATTGAGCAGCGGCCCACTCGGTCGCCGCCAAGGTGAGAAGCAGCACTCGCTTCAAACCGGTTTCGCGATCTTTGGCGGAGTACCACTCGGCCAGCGTGTGCGCACCGCCGCCTTCACCACCTGCACCCAAAGACAACGACGGAATTCCCAGCGAGAGCGGGATATTGGCGTCGGTCGAGCCCAGGCGCAACTCAGTGCGCAGGCTTAGATGGCGGTCCACGGCACGCAGAGCTTCAAGCAGGGGCGAGTCGGCGGGTAGTTGAGCTGCAGGCCGGTCGCCGATTTTGTCGATCTTGAAGGACAGCAGACCGCGGCCGCCGGCGCCAGCAGATTTTGCCCGCGCGTTCCAGTGTTCCACGGCGTCTTCCACGGCGCGATGCAGGGCGACCTCCAACCGCAGAAGCTGGTCTGAACTGGTGGACCGAAAATCGACAGAAGCCAGTGCGTTCTCGGGGATGGAATTCACGCTGGTGCCGCCTTGAATCGTACCCAGGTTGAGCGTGGTGCGCGGCTCTTCCGGCAATTGCGTCTCAGCCAGAACAGCCAGCGCCGAAACCAGCGCGGTGATGGGGTTGGGCGCGCCCGCATCGGTAAAGCTGTGCCCGCCGGGTCCTGTGACGGTCACCTTGAAGCGCCGGCTGCCCAAGGCCTGGGTCACGGCCGAGTCTGCGCCCGCGCCATCCAAGACGATATGGGCGGCGATGCGACCGGCCAGCGCGCTCTGCCGATAAAGGTGGCGTACGCCGCGCAGGTCGCCTTCACCCTCTTCGCCCACATTGCCCAGGAAAAGCAGCGGCGCAGACAATTCGATGTGAGACTGAACCAGCGCGTGCGCGATGGCCAACATTCCCGCTACTCCAGCGCAATTGTCGCAGACTCCGGGAGCTTCAATGCGGTCTCCGTTCACTCTTGGATTGAGCGGAGTTCCAGCCGGGAAGACCGTGTCCAGATGCGCTGAGAGCGCGACTACTGGTCCGGTGTTCTCGGGCGGTAATTTTGCGGCCTGCAGCCAGCCTAAAACGTTCCCAGCCGCGTCGGTCTCAATCTCACTGAGCCCGGCATCGGCAAAACGCGCTGCCAGCCACATGGCGCGTGCCTGTTCACCGAAGGGTGGCGCGGGAATGGCCACCACCTCCGCTTGCCAGTCCATGATCGTCTTGGGGTTGCCATGCAGCCATGCGAAAGCAGCGTGGACAGTACGCCGGCTGGCAAGCGCCGTGACCTGCGAAAAGGCCGAGTTTTTGTGAAGAAACGCCATGCGGATGGCTTCAGGGTAGCAGGGACGGCTCGGAAGAGGGCGGCGCGCATTCAACCAGGCGCAATTCAAGTGTTAATCTGCGGCGAGTCGATTTGCTCGTCATACTCCACCGAGACCAAAAACAGCCCGCGTGCGGGAGCTGTCGGTCCGGCGGCATCGCGGTTGCGCGCCGCGAGAATTTTAGGTATTTGCGCGGCATGCAGCTTGCCTCTGCCTACCTCCAGCATAGTTCCCACCAGGTTGCGCACCATGTGGTGCAAGAAGCCACTGCCCCGGACGCGATAGACGAGCAACGCTCCGAGTTCCGAGCTGCGTTCTTCCCATTCCGACGAGTAGATCGTCCTGACCGCCGTCAGTGGCGCTGGGGGCGCCATCACTTCGAAGTCGAGTTCGGGGTCCGGTTCGCGATTTCGGGTCGTTAGATCGGGATCGGTGGCGGCAAAGCTCTGAAAATCATGCTTGCCTTCAAAGAGCCGTGCAGACCTTTGCAGTGATGCAACGTCCATGGGCCAGGAGCAGGCATAGACATAGCGGGCCATCGTCGGGGGGCAGATCGCTCTCTGGAAAATCCGGTATTCGTAAGTTTTGGCCACGGCCGAATGACGCGCATGAAATGCACTGTGTATCGTTTTCGACTCCAGAATTCGAATGGAAGGAGGAAGAGTCCGGTTGAGGGCCCGTTGCAGGTTTTCAGCAGGAATGGGGGCCGCAAGCTTGAAGCTAGCCACCTGGCCGAGCGCGTGTACGCCGGCATCCGTGCGTCCCGAGCCCTGGGGCAAGGGCGATTCTCCGGTGACTCGCCCAAGCGCGGCCTGCAGTTCCCCTTGAATTGTTGTCTCGCCCGGCTGCACCTGCCAGCCGTGGAACTCGGTGCCGTCATAAGCCAGGGTCAGCTTCCATGTTTGGAGCGTTTGTGCGGGTTGTGCTGGTTCATTCACGGTGAGGGTCTTCTCAACAGTGTACTCATCAAGCCATTCGTCGGTGCTAAGAACGAGCTTGACCTCTGCCGTACTACCGGTGCTCCCTGAATGGGTGAGATATACTCAGCTTTCCGCTCGTGATGGCGGAAAAGCTGAACGAAACCGGCAAAATAGTTAAGCAGATTGTTTGGAACGAACTGGGAGCCTGGCGCGTATTCACTGGTAAGCGAAGGTCCGCATGCCGGGCTGCAAGCTAAAATTGTACTGGGAGTACATAAATCTGCGTCCGGAGAGGCATTCCGGGCGTCTTTGAGAATGGCGTCCCACATGCCTCAGAAATTCCCAAAGAGGAACCATGCAGTGGAGAGGAACCATGCAATTTTTCGGTACAGGTGTGTTTGAGCATCAGGAGGAGAACGTGAGCAATATTTGCAGACATGAAGGTCGCGGACAGGTTAACAACCGGCTGCGCGCGGTAGCGGCGGTTATGCTCATGTTGTCGGCAGGTAACCCTGTTGGGATGGCCCAGCAAGTGACTGGGGCGGGAGCAACTGCTCCAGACAAGGCTGCCTCTGAGCTGCCGTCCGCTCCCGCAGTTGCACTGACGGAGCCTTTGAACCTGCGCTCGTCCGCGCGGGATTTTTCAAAGCCCGCCGGCAGGCTTCTGGGCGACCCGGTCAACATGTATCGTCCGACTTCAATTCCCAAGGCCAGTTTTGTGAACTCTGTGCGCCTGGATGACTTGGTGAAGAACGGAAAAATCTATCTCAGCCTCTCCGACGCTATCGCGCTGGCTCTTGAAAATAATTTCGACATTGCCATCGCCCGTTACGACCTTGACATTGCGGATACGGATATTCTCAGGACGCGCACCGGGGCGGCGCCGCTGGGCGCGCCTTCTGCATTGGTTACAGGCACATTGGGCGGCTCCGCTACGATTTTGACCACTGGCGGCGGTCCAGGCGGGACCTCGGTCGGCTCCGGCGGCGCAGGCTCAGGCGTGAGTGGATTGACGCTGACCACTGCGGGCGCAGGCCCCGCGCCAGAGGCACTGGAACCATCCGTCACAAGCGCAATTCAGTTCGAGAGAGCGGAATCGCCGCAGACCAGCGCGTTCGCTCCACGCGCCTTCACTAATACAAACCAGTACAACTTCACTTATAACCAGGGTTTTGTCACCGGCACGGCGCTGGCCGTGGCCTTCAACAACTCGCGCATTTCCACTTCCAGCCCATTCAGCGTATATAGCCCCCAACTCGAGTCCACCTTCAAGGCTACAGTGACCCAACACTTGTTGCAGGGCGCAGGGATATGGGTTAACAAGCGCTTCATTTATCAGGCGAGGAATAACCGGCGGATTACCGATTCGTCATTCCGCCAACAGATTCTGTACACGGTTAATCAAGTAGAAACAATCTACTGGGGTTTAGTGCAGGCGTACGAGGACGTGCAGGCCAAGCAGCGGGCGCTGGAGCAAAGCACAAAGCTGGAAGGCGACGACCGCAAACAGTTGGAGATTGGCACAGTAGCTCCTCTGCAAGTGGTGCAGGACGAATCTAGCGTGGCCAGCGACAAGCAGGCACTCATCAGTTCGCAAAGCGCCTTGAATTATCAGCAGCAGATCATTAAGCAGGCAATTGCACGCAACCTGAACGATCCTGCGCTTTCCGCCGCTCCCGTGATTCCTACTGACCGTGTGACCGTCGAGGAAATTCCCGAAGAGAAGCAACCAGTTGAGGAACTGGTGCAGGAGGCGTTTCAGCAGAGGCCGGAGCTGGAGCAGGCTGTACTCACGCTTCGCAATGACGAGATTACGCTGAAAGGCGCGCGCAATGCGCTGTTGCCGGTTTTGGACGTGCTCGGCTTCTATGGTGCTTCCGGCGTTGGCGGTTCTCAAAGCCCGAATTGCCTTACCATTTCTCCCATCACGTCCTCGTTCGTATCCTGTCCGCCGAACACCGTTCCCAACGTGGGATACGGAACGGTATTGAGCAATTTGACCAATAGCAGCTCTCCTGACAAAGGCATTGGCTTCAACGTAACGATTCCTATCGGCAACAAGTACGCTCAGTCAGTGCAGGCGCGCTCGTTGATGGAGTACCGTCAAGCAGAGTTGCGGCTGGAGCAACTGTACACGCAGATTCGCATGCAGGTGGTGAACGCACAGTTCGCGCTGATCAACGACCGTGCCCAGGTTCAGGCCTCGATTGCTGCCAGAGACTTTCAACAGCAGAGTGTCGATGCTGAAATCAAGAAACTGCATCTCGGCGCTTCCACCACGGCCAATGTATTGCTCCAGGAGCGCAACCTGGCTATGGCGGATGACACGCTAATCGCAGCTCGCGCCGCTTATGCCAAGGACCGCGCCGGCCTCTACCAGACGCTGGCCAGCACGTTGCAGCACTATGGCATCAACTTGAGTGAGGCTGCGTCGGGTGCGGTGGAAACCGCGCCGGTCATCACCGGAGTCTCGCCTAGAAATGATGGGGCAGAGCCATCAACTAAGCCGCCTGTTGCGCAGTAAAACTGAAATTCAACCGCGAAAAATGCTCGGCCAGCTTCTGAGGAGTTGGCCGAGCATTTTTAATTTCTATGGTCAGGCTGGCTTCCTACCGCTCAGCCACCACATCCAGCAGGTTGAAGAACTCCGGAAAGCTGATGGCGGCCGAATCGGCGCCCTGGATCAGCGTCTCTCCCTCGGCCCGCAACGCGGCCACGCTGAAAGCCATCGCGATACGGTGATCGCCGCCTGAATCAATCGTCGCTCCGTGCAACTTCTGACCGCCGGGCACATCCAGGCCGTCTTCAAACTCCGTAACCTCAGCGCCCATAGCACGCAGATTTTTTGCGACTAAAGCAATTCGGTCGGACTCCTTCACGCGGAGTTCCTTTGCGTCTCGAATGCGAATGCCGCCGCCGGTGTACGGCCCGATCGCGGCGAGCACCGGCAACTCATCGATCAGTTGCGCCGCCAGCGCTCCCGAAACTTCTGTCGTTCCCAGCCCCTCGGCCAATGCCGATATCTGCACTGTGCCCACGAGTTCCGAGT
>JBAPYY010000659.1:0-1912 GCA_049284975.1 Occallatibacter sp. | reverse complement strand
GCGCACCGCCTTGATCATGGCCCGGAGGGATTCGACAATGAGGCTGTTGCAGTCGCTGATGCCTGCCTCGGTGATGCCGCGGATGCCCATGATCAAGATGTCCGCCGAGACGGTGTGCAGCATTTTTTCGCAGATAGGGCCGAGTTGCACACCCAGCCGCGGGTACAGATAGCCGCCGGTGAGGATAACCTCCGCCCGTTTGCTATCCCAGAAGGCCTGAGCCACCGGGATGGAGTTGGTCACGATCTGAATGGGCCGTTCCCTCAGGCAGTTGGCGGCCTCGACAACCGTCGAACCACCGCCCAGAATCACTGTCTGGCCGTTTTCAACCAGCGCGGCGGCCGCTCTGCCGATGCGGATCTTCTCTTCATGACAACTGACCGAAAGACGGCTGAAGTCCATGATGTCGTCGCGGGTCTGCAACGAGATGGCCCCACCGTGGACCCTGCGCAGGACAGCCTCCCGTTCCAATTCGATCAAATCGCGTCGAATGCTGGACGTCGAAGACTTGAATTGCGCGCATAGTTCCTCAATGCTCACGAACTCCTGCTTCGCGAAGAAATCCCGAACTCCCAGAATGCGTTGGGCTTGCTTCATGATAGCGATCATACTTCTTCACTCAAAAAGATTCCAATTTTTGCTATATTATGAATCATTGTGAACTATAGTGAATGTATTATGCCAATTCAATCGTGTAAACCTGTCCAGAACCCTGATCTGGCTCAAATTGAGTCGATTGTGCGACGCGCGGTCCTGGAATGCGCAGGGCAAAGCGCGCGTGAGTGCCCGGCAAGCAGCGATCCGCTTGAACTTTTCCATTCCCCAGCCATGCTGGCGATCAAGGAAGAGATTGTGCGTACAGGCAGGAAGCTGTGGGAGCGGCAGTATGTCGACGGCAACGGAGGAAACATCTCGGCGCGCGTCTCGGATAAGTATGTCGTCTGCTCGCCTACTCTGCTGAGTAAAGGCGACTTACAGGTGGAGGATCTCGTGCTGGTCGATTTGGATAACCGGCGCATCTGCGGGCATCGTCCTCAGACCAGCGAGTTGCTGCTGCACCTGGAGATCTATAAGACCGTGCCGCAAGCCAAGGCGGTGATCCACTGTCATCCGCCGTATGCCACGGCCCATGCGGTCGCCGGAGTCGTTCCGATGGGCAATCTGGTGCCCGAGCAGGAGGTCTTTGTCGGTCCGCTAGCGCTGTCGCCGTATGAGACTCCCGGTACGCCGGAGTTTGCGCGCACCGTTCACTCTCTGGCCAATGACCACAACACCATCCTTCTGGCGAATCATGGAGTGGTCTGCTGGGCCGATACGGTAACCCACGCTGAGTGGTACGTCGAAATCGTCGATACCTACTGCAAAACCATTCTGATTGCCTCGCAACTGCGGCCTGAGCTCAAGGAGATTTCTCCCGGCAAGATCGCCGAACTGCTGACGATCAAGCAGAAGCTGGGAATGAGCCTGCCGGACCCACGGATTGCCAAAGATACGGCGGCAGAGCCGGGGAAGTTGAAAGTGGCCCCCAAAGCGGCCATCGATGCCTGCATCGGCGCGGACTCTCCGGCGCAATCTCCGTTGAGCGGTGACCTGGACGCTGCCGAAATGGATCAACTAGTCAGCCGCCTTACGAAAGAGGTTGCGGCTTTTCTCGAAAAGAACAAATGACGCGGACGGCCAATTTCGTTGCCGCCGATCTTGGGGCATCCAGCGGGCGGATCATGCTCTGCCAATGGAATGGCCAGGCGTTTTCCGTGCAGGAGCTGCATCGTTTTGCTAATGCAGGGATACGCGCGGGCGACGGCTTCTACTGGGACATTCTGGGCATCTGGTCGCAGATAAAGGCGGGATTGACGAAGTACCATAGCCTTTGCCCACAGCCGCCGCAGGGCATTGCTGTGGACGCATGGGG
>JBAPYY010000658.1:0-4203 GCA_049284975.1 Occallatibacter sp. | reverse complement strand
CGTATGGGGTGTCTATATATACGAGGTCGTAGCCCTTCGGGTCGATCTCGAAAACGTCTCCCCAAATTGCCTTGTTCCTTTTTTTATTTGAAAACACTGCATGATTAAAGAGAGTGGCTGCTCGGAGAAACTGGTCCTGCATAGAGAGGCGAAGGTCCTGCCGTCCGTCCCAGCCTTTTTTGCCAGTGAATGTGAATATCCCTCGCGGCCTCTTCTTCATCGCTGCTCTGCACGCTGCTGCGAGGGCGAGTGAGCGCTTCGTAGCGCTCGGCAATCTCTCGATGTTGGCCCAAAGATTATCTAGGAATTGGTTATCTGCAGGCTCAAAGTAGAGCGCATTGAATTTTTCCTGAATAAAGGTCTGTGCTCTTGGATTCCTTCTTAGAAGAAGCGCAATATCCCCATCTGTCAGCTTTGTGGCGTTGTTTTCGACAGTGGCTTTAGCGGTGTGGAACGCGAATCGGAGAAAGTCGTTTGCATGAACTTCCGCCCCGGTGTTCTTGAGAGCATATGCTACACATGCTGACCCCGAGAACGCGTCTAGCGCACGGGAGAAGCCTAGCTTTTCTATATTGTGGAGGATAAACGGCAGCAGAACCCGCTTACTTCCCATATATTTGGTGTCCGGAAAGCAATGGGACGGGTCGTCCAGTTGGCCGTCTGATTTTCTTCCAACGGTTGGCCCGCCGCCGCTAGATTTGGGGCTCATAGTTAGAGATTAACAGTTCCGTCACGTTACCTCGTCCGTCCCCCTTACAGTTTACGAATCGAGGCATGAAAACCTTCTGTTGGCGAAAGTGCGCATAGCGTAGCGCAGTCTCGTCTTGGAACGAATTGCTGAGAAGCACATAGCAACCTCGCTCGGCGAGCGCCGTGAATGCTGCTGCAAGCTCCTCCTGATCTTCCTCGGAAAAGAACTCCTTCGTGTACCTCTTGAAATCGGAGAACTTGCTGACGGGCACGTAGGGCGGGTCGAAATACACAAAATCCCCCCGACGAGCGTCTTTCACAATTGTGAGGTAATCTGCACACTTCAGCTTCGCGAACTGGAGTGCGTTGCTCGCGGCCAAGAGGTTTTCTCGGTCAAAAAGGTTTACCTTCGTCTGCTTTCCAAAGGGCGTGTTGAACTCCCCGCGCTTGTTAACCCTATAGAGCCCGTTGAAGCAAGTCTTGTTTAGATAAAGGATTCTGGTGGCTCGTTCGACCGGGGTGAGGTTTAGCGGTTCCAAGGCTCGTGTGCGATAGAATTCTGCTTCCGAAACCGTGAGTCGTTCCAAGTGCTCGATCAGAAGTTCCGGGCTGTCCCGTAGCACTTCATAGAAGTTGATCAGCTCAGGGTTCGAGTCGCCCAAAACGGCGGTTTGGGGACTTGTGTCAAAGAACAGCGCCGCTCCGCCCATAAACGGCTCGAAGTAGGTCCCAAATGCTTGGGGAATTGATCGTCTCAGGACGGGCAGCAGCCTAGTCTTACCGCCTGCCCATTTGAGGGGCGGGCGGACCAATTGGCGCGTAGTCCCAAAAAGACTAAGTTGTGGGACGTCGAGTTCCTGTGCGACGGCTACGTTGTTCAATTGCGTCTCCCCTGCCCCTAGCCGCTTTCCTATTATTGCTCAGGCCTGCTGGACGATTCCAAATTCTCGCTCAACAGGTTCAACTCAATAGAAAGAGGAATCTTTCCTTCCGCTGCAAACCTGCCATATCCGCTGCGGCTCATGAGGACGATGGAGTCGTACCCCTTCGCAAGCGCGGCTTTCTTCAACCTTGCGTCCAGACGCCACCGCCATTCGAGCGTTTCGGCTGAATCGACTTCTGGGCACACGGATGGTGCGCCGAGGAGTTCCGTCTCGATGGCCGATTCATCTCCGATAATTGGATTGTTGACTCGGACGCAAACGGGAACGTCCAGAGGACGGCCCCAAAACTCGGCCTCGCGAAATGTGGAGGCAAGAAACTTGCCGCGCTCTTGGTATGCCTTCGGGTTGGCCGGAGGGACGTGCCACCAATCCTTGCGGTTGATGCGCGCTAGCAATTTGTCTCTCTTTGTCGCTTCCATGACTGCGGTCCCAATAAAGGGGCCGATGGTCCAACCCCTTAGCGACTATCCTACAGCGAAAGGATGGAGAAGTGGGCCATCGGACTTAGAGCAATTTGTGTATGGAAGTTCTCATTCTGGAACAAGCCTCCCGATTTCCGGGAAAGGGAGTGCATTGTCGCCGCGCGGGCTGATTTCCAAAAACCAAGCAGATTGGCTTATGTGATGGTTAGGGTCTTGTCCTTCCGTTCCGCGCCTACAAACTCCCGCTTCGCTAACCTATTGAAAATAAACTGGAAACCACGAGCCGCAATTGACAACCGCCCTCGAAAACGGCCCTTGATTGCGCATATCTATAATATATTCAATCGTTTACCGGATAGACGGAGCCCAAAAATTCCAATTTCTGCCAAAATGTACCAGGTTTGCGACGAATCTGGTGTACCTCGACGAAGAGCTTTTCGCGTCTCGGCGGGGCCTCATTTCGCAGAGAAGTGTATTTCAAAGGCCATATAGCCCGCTTGCCGCCTCTGGCCTCTGGCGCGGAAATGGGCTAGCCTCAAAACATGATCTTTACCAATCCCGCCGAGTTGGCGTTGCACGAGTTAAGCCGGGAACCGCTGGTGCGCTTCAGTGTGCTGGCGCTCAGTTCAATCTTCTTTCTCGTCGATCCCTTTGCCGCGATTGGCTCGTTTCTGGCGATTACCGAGGGCGCCGACGCGGCGCGCCGCAAGCGCATGGCGCGCAAAGGCGCGTTCACCTGTTTCATTGTGCTGACCAGTTTTGCCGTGGGTGGCCAGTTGATCTTTCGGCTGCTGGGCATCACATTGCCAGCGTTTGAGATTGCCGGCGGGTTGATTCTATTGCTGATAGGGCTCGATATGCTTGAGGCCAAACGTTCGGCGACGCAGGAGGCCACGGGCGATACCGAAGAGGCCGCACATAAGGAGGACGCGGGAATTGTGCCCTTGGGGATTCCAATGCTCGCCGGGCCGGGCGCGATTTCTTCGGTGATGGTGCTCGTGGGCCAGGTGCCCAGGCTGTGGCATTGGGAGATGGGCGCTATTCTAGGCTCGATTGCGCTGACAGCGTTTATTTCTTATTGGGTGCTGGCTGGGGCTGGCCGCGTGCGCAGTGTGATGGGCGAGACTGGCATTCGCGTGCTGGTGCGTGTGATGGGGCTGCTACTGGTGGCGCTGGCCATGCAGTTTTTCGTCAATGGACTCACCGACTTGGGGCTGATTGCACGCCCCTGAAAGCGGGTTTCCCACATTCCCACAGACAGTGCGCTTGCAATGTTACTGAATGGTTGCTATTCTCAAAAAGTTGCATTCGCAATGTCACTGAATGTGTGCCATTTGCAAACGAGAGTGGCATGTGCTACTCTTTGAAAGTTGCAAGAATGAGAAGTAGAGCCTCCCGGTGGCCGTTTGGCCTGCCCCGTTGAGGGAAGTGGGAAGCAAGTTGTAATGCTGGTTCGTTGGGTAAGGTGAGGCAAGAGCCCCTTAACCCCTGTAGGGAAACCCTCAGAGAACAAGCCATTGCAAGACCCAGGAGGTAATCTCCTGCGAGCCTCAGCGGCTCGGGCGCGGTTTGTTGGTCGTTCATTGATATTTAGCGCTGCGCGATGCTTTTGAACGGGAGTTTTCCCGGCCAGGCAGATCGGATTCGCACACGAGGAACAGACCGCCAACGGCGAGTTGGAACGGCCTCGGGTGCAGAAAAGGTCAAGCTTGACATGGGGACTGAACTTCGATATGTTTGAAAGGTTCGCGCAAAAACGCCAGTAGACGCAGTGCAACGCGATGCTGGTGAGCGCAACAAGTTCGAGGACAACCTGGTGTAACTCACCGGGCCTCGATCCAAAAGGGCGCCGCTCAGGCGGATGTCTCTCAAGGATCTTTGACAATTAGGTTGAACATGCCAGTCGTGAGAAAAGATCAGGTTTGGCTTGATCATTCTCACAAGTAAGGCATCATGTGTTTTCGAGCGCATGATGCAGCTGAACCCATCCGACCTCCGTCGGTTTGGGGGAAGCAATCAGGTTTCAAACGAGAGTTTGATCCTGGCTCAGAATCAACGCTGGCGGCGTGCCTAACACATGCAAGTCGAACGAGAAAGTGGTAGCAATACCATGAGTAAAGTGGCGCACGGGTGAGTAACACGTGACT
>JBAPYY010000657.1:0-1824 GCA_049284975.1 Occallatibacter sp. | reverse complement strand
TTTTCATCCAACCGCTCGTTTCGATCAGTATAATCGCACCCCACAGATCACTATGCTCGCCGCGATAGCGGTTTTTCCAGTGCCAAATGACAATGACATAGATATAAATGAAGGCAGGAAGAATCAGCACGAACGCCGCAACGGCACAGAATATCTGAAAATAATCTGAAGCGAAGTAGATCGCGATTAAGAAGGGCAAACCTGCGAGCGCGAGCCAGCCAAAGAGGCGGATTCTTTCAAATCTCTTTTCCCATCGGTCGATCATGACTGCAAGAGTATCATGTGGTTGGGAGTACATGAGAAGCAGCCAGATTCCCGCCGAACCGTATGACTACCTGGAGTCCGGGCTTTTCCCAATCCCCTAGTCCCTACGTCCCTAGCCATGTTCTCCTACGACCCCATCCTCGTCGCCGCAGTCCAGACCACCCCGCAGACAGTTGCCGATGTGGTCCAGATTCTTGAGGCTATTGAAGCCACATGCGCTGACGGCGACGGCCTCAAATGGTTCAACGGGCTCTATCTTCAGGTGACCCTGGCCGTCCAAGCGCGGGTCAATGCCGCCGGATTCATTAACCCAGCCTGGGTTGCCGCGCTCGATGTCCGGTTTGCCCGCTTCTACCTCCGCGCCGTTCAGTCCGCGCTCTCGGGCACTCCAGGCAAGGCTCCCGGCTGCTGGCAAGCGGTTTTCGACCGGCGCAACCAGACCGATATCGCCCGCATACAATTCGCCATGGCAGGGATGAACGCCCACATCAATCACGACCTGCCACAGGCCGTTTTCGACATTTGCCAGGCCACGGGCGTCCCCCCGCAGCATGGCTCCGCACAGTACAACGATTTCACTTCACTCAATACAACGCTCGACAGCCTCATCGATGCCGCCAAGGCTGCCCTCGACGTGCGCCTGCTGGGCGATGCGCTGCCTGCGGCCTCGCGCCTTGAAGACACCTTGGCGGCGTGGAGCATGGCCGACGCGCGAGAGGCAGCGTGGAACAACGCCGAGTTGCTCTGGCATCTGGCCGATGCGCCACTCACCGCTTCAGCATTCCTCGACAGCCTTGACGGCCTCACCGCCGTCGCCAGCAAGACCATCCTTGTCCCGGTTCCGTGACACGCGCACGCAACCAAGCACATTGAGCAATTAGTCCCTACGTCCCTAGTCCCTATTCCCTATTCCCTCTAATGCCGTAGAATCGGCCTTGTATGAAATGTCCTTATTGTGGCTTCGGGCAGGATCGGGTAGTGGACTCGCGCGAAAGCAAGGAAGCCGACGCTATACGGCGGCGGCGGGAGTGCGAAAAATGCAATCGCCGCTTTACTACTTATGAGCGTATCGACGAAATCCCTTACATGATGGTCAAGAAAGACGGCAGGCGCGAGCGCTTCGACCGCCAGAAAGTCTTGAACGGCCTGCTGCGCGCCTGCGAAAAACGCCCCGTGCCTTTGAAAAACCTTGAGGCCATTGTGGACGCAGCCGAGGCCTTTCTGGTGGACGCGCCGGAGCGCGAGCGCACCACAGCCGAGATCGGCGAACTGATTATGGACCAGCTCAAAGTGCTCGACACGGTAGCCTACATCCGCTTCGCCTCGGTCTATCGCGACTTCAAAGATGTGCGCGAATTCAAGGAAGAGCTGGAGGGGCTGCTGGGCAGCCGCGGAGCGGGAAAAGCTAAGAAGTAGCTTCTAGCTTATTGCATTTAGCTATTAGCTAAATGCTGAAACAGGAGAACCTCAAGGCACCCTCCACGTTCACTCAATAGCAACACCTCGCAGGCACGCTCCAGGACCGGATCATGACCATGAAGGTAGTCCTGAATGCTAGTC
>JBAPYY010000656.1:0-3420 GCA_049284975.1 Occallatibacter sp. | reverse complement strand
GACGAACACCGAGCCGGCGCTTGCCGTTGAGCCGCATCGCCAGTCGGCGCCATCCGCAGGCAAAATCATTCTGGGAATCATCATTGCGATCTGGATCATCTTCCATCTCTTGCGGGGTTTTGGCGGCTATGGATTGCTTGGCGCGTGGGGGCTGGGGCTGTTGTCGGGCGGAATGAGCAACCAAAGCCGAGGCGGATTTTTCGGTGGCGGAGGCTTCAGTGGCGGCGGTGGTGGAGGTGGCGGCTTCGGCGGCTTTGGCGGCGGTGGTTTCGGCGGAGGCGGCGCCGGCGGAAGCTGGTAAAGTGTAGCTCTCAGCTATCAGCCGTCAGCTTTCAGTTGATGCTATGCAACACAAAGCGACGGGTGCCAGCCGGAAGTGAGGGCTGAGAGCTGAAAGCTGTGAGCTGTTTTCAAGGAGAATCGCATTCTATGAGCAAGGGACTTGGAATTGCGTTAGCTGTAATCGGCGTTCTAGTGCTGGCGGTCTTGATGGTGTTTGGCAGCTTCAAGAGCGCGCAAAATCAGATGGTGGCGAAAGATCAGAATGTCAAAACGGCATGGTCTGAAGTTGAAGTGCAGATGCAACGCCGCGCCGATCTGATCCCCAATCTGGTGGCAACCGTGAAAGGATTCACCAAAGAAGAGAGCGGCGTCTACGGGGAGGTGGCGCAGGCACGCGAGGGTTACATGAACGCGCAGACGCCCGAAGCCAAAATCGCCGCCAACAGCCAGATCGATGGCGCATTGGCAAAGCTCCTAGTCATTACTGAGAACTATCCGGAACTGCGATCGAGCGACCAGTTCGCCCGCTTACAGGATGAGCTGGCCGGAACTGAGAATCGCATCGCTGTGGCTCGTAAGCGCTACAACGAGTCGTTGCAGGATTACAACACGTACATCCTGCAATTCCCCAACAACATCTGGGCAGGCATGCTGGGGTTCCACCAGAACAACGCGCGCTTTGAGGCCAGTGCTGGGGCGCAGAACGTGCCGCAGGTTAGTTTTTGAGGCCTTCCTATTGAGGCGGCGTAGATGCCACGTTGTGATTTGGCGTTTACGCCTGCGCCAGTCTGCGTAAACCAGCACCGCATAACTGTCCATTACATGCGTCCGCTGAACGCCACTAAAATGATTCTATGATTATCGAGACCTTTCCCGTCGGACTGCTGGCTTGCAATTGCACGATCCTGGGCGATGAGGAGAGGCGCGAGGCTATGGTCATCGACCCCGGCGATGACGTAGAGCGCATCCATAAGCGGCTCACTGGACACGGACTGACGCTCAAGCAGATTGTCGTCACGCACGCGCACATCGATCACGTAGGCGGCGCGCTGAAGCTGAAAAAACTGACGGGAGCGCCCATTCTTTTGAACGAAAACGATCTGCCGCTGCTCCAGATGATGGATGCACAGGCGGCATGGATCGGAACGCTCGCGCCGGAAGTGGCTCCGCCCGATGCCGGCCTGACGGACGGCCAGATCATTGGCCTGCAGCATTACCCCGCCCAAGTCTTGCACACCCCCGGCCATACACAGGGGTCGGTGTGCCTGCACTTTGCTCCCCTCAGGCTGCTGGTGGCCGGCGACACTCTCTTTGCTGGCAGCATCGGCCGCACCGACCTACCCGGCGGCGATTTCGATCAAATTATCGACTCGATCCGCGCGCGGCTACTCAGGTTACCTGACGAGACTCGAGTCCTTCCGGGGCATGGAGAGGCCACCATGATCGGCAAAGAGCGGCTCGGTAATCCTTTTCTCCAGGAACAGTAAGCGCGTGCAGAACACGCCTGAGCCTGTTGGCTGATACGTAAACAGTGCCAATGCATGCTCTCCTTCAGCGAAAAAACCGCTCCTTTGCTTTCATGGCTGTAGCGCGATTTCTTCAAGTGGAGATTGCGCCGCGTATACCTAATTTTTACTCCCTTGATTCGTTCGGAAATAGTCAGTAATAGTAACCAATCCATTACGGAAATCTCTTTCGTAACCGAGCAGGCTCAAGACCAGCCACCCCGACTCCGGCAAACCGAAGAAATAGCCTGGGTGCACCCAAACGTCACGATCAAGCAGCGCCAAAACCGTCTGTTCGTCCGGCTGGAGCGAGGGAATCCGAAGAACTGCGTACCAGCCGCCTTCGACAGGAAGGCGTTCGAGTTCGGGGAGGGTCGCAAGCTGCCGATCGAGCTCGGCAAGGTTGGTGCCGACGCGGCTTTGAATCTGTTGCTGAATCTCGGACCGTTGCGCGAGCCAGCCGGGCAGGGCCCACTGCACCGGCGCATTCATGGAGAGAAAGGTATCGGCGATTACTTCCAGCCGTTCCAGGGCCTGCGCCTTCTCCGGGCCGGTGGTGACGATCCATGCGGCCTTCATCTGCGGCAGCCCTGCGATTTTGCTCAACCCGCTCACCACGAAGACCGGAATGTCATCGAGTCCCGCGGCAAAACTCCCCGGCGCACCGTTCCCTTGCGGACTGTTTTCCGGTTCCCTTGTTCCCTTGGTCCCTTGTTCCCTGTAGTCAAGAAACACCTCATCCACAATCAGCGAAAGCTCGTGCGCGCGGCAGATCTTGGCCAGCTCTTCCGCTTCCCAGTGCTTTGTAAAGTGCCCGGTAGGATTGTTCGGATGCACGATAACGATGGCTCGGGTTTGTGGAGTGAGGGCGCGTCGCAATCCTTCAAAATCGATCTGCCAGCCCTCGTGATAAACGAGTGGGGCAGCCTTGATGCGCACATCGTCGAGGTCGGCTAGGAAATCGAACAGCGGATAACCCGGCTGAGGAACCAGAATCTCGCTCCCTGGATCGCAGAGCAAGCGGAAGAGAAAACTGTAGGCCTCGCTGGTGCTGGTGGTCAGCACGATCTGGCTGGGATCGAGCACGACACAGTGGTCCGCGTAATAGCGGCAGACAGCCTCGCGTGCGGCGAGCAATCCGCGCGGCTGCGGATCGTAATCGAGCGCGCGCGGATCTGCGAGCGGCTGGAGCAGGGAAGCGGGATAAGCGAAGCCGCACCGCGTGGGATTCGAGACCGTAAGGTCGGCGATGGGCAAGCCGCCTTCGCGCCGCAGCCGATGCGCGCGCGCCAGCTCGCTTTCTTCGGTGTTCCAGTTCGTTCTTTCAGAGAATCGCATCGCAAACCTGGGAGCGCCTCACTGTAGGCGCATTTTTGCGTTTGGGTGGGATCGCGAAATCTCTTTGCCTGTTTTACTCGACACTCATCGCGTCGTGCACAATGAAAAGAGCGCCCTCCTCAACCATACACGGGTGCGAAAGGTGTTTGCCCGTGTCGCTGCGCGCGGTGATCTTCGATTACGGAATGGTGTTGACTGGCCCGCCGGATCCCGAGGCGCACGCCAATCTTGTGCGTATTACGGGTCTCCCCGCGGAGAAACTCGATGCGCTCTACTGGGCCGATCGCCACGCCTT
>JBAPYY010000655.1:0-4679 GCA_049284975.1 Occallatibacter sp. | reverse complement strand
CTCATGAAGTGGGGTCTCGTGCCCTATTGGTCGAAGACGTCCAAGGCTACTTTCAGTTCCATCAATGCGCGTTCCGACAAGCTTGAGAGTAGCGGAGCCTGGCGAGAGCCATGGAAGCACCGTCGTTGTCTGATCCCAGCCAATTTCTTCTTCGAATGGGAGCCGCTGACCAAAGAGGAGGAAAAGAAAAAACTCAGCAAGCCATGGGCGGTATCGCTTGCGGATGAAGGTCTTTTCGCCTTCGGAGGGATTTGGGATAGATGGAAAGGCCTAGACGAGAAGAAGGGCGAGATCGTTGTCGAAAGCTTCAGCATCATTACGACGGACCCGAATGAAGTTCTGGAGCCGTTTCACAACCGTTGCCCGCTCATAATTGAACCCAAGGACTATGAGCGATGGCTTGCGCCGTCGGAGCCCTCGCATCTCCCGATCGACCTCGTTCGAACATATCCGGCAGAAGATATGAAAGCCAGGCGAGTGGCGAAGCTTCAAGGGAACGGTCCGCATCTGCTGGAGCCATTTTCCGAATCCTCGGAGGCTCACACAAAACAAGACCCATTAGACCTTTAACTTCCCAGTCAAAAACCCTAAGCGACCTGACAAACTATACTGCCGTATAGCCTTTAGATCAGGAAGCGTTCTGCAATGAAACTGGTTAAGAACACCGGTTCGGACCGGGTGATCGACGAGTTGCGCAAATCGTTGGCGCCACCGTCCTCCCTTGACCTTGCTTCTTCCCAATTCTCCTTGTTCGCGTACGCGGAACTGCGTGACTTGCTAGAAAAGCTCGATGCCTGTCGCATCGTGCTTCCGAATGCCGAAGGAGAGGAGCTTGGGCTGACCGGGTCGAATGCCGACCGTGCATTCCGGAATCGCCTCCAGCTCCGCTGGCTGGCTCGTGAATGCGGCGCCTGGATTAGGAGAAAGGCCGAGTTCCGCATTGCGCCTGGTCGGTTGCCGCAATCGATCTTGATCGGTGGGGTCCCCGCGTCGGAGAAACAGCGTGTCATCACCGGAAACTGCGCTTTCACAACTGAGGGGCTGGGGATCACTCCGGGCAATCAATTTGGCTTAATCCAGTGTTCCGAGAAACCGGAAGAATCCGCCGTCCTCGGTTCATGGTTCACCAGCCTGTGGAGCGCATTGCCGCCCTCAGACCAGCAGAAGGCCGCCTTTCTCTCGATTCTTCAAGAACTGGCCGATTCGAAGGCGCCGTCGCTGGTCTACTATCTGACGCTGTTTCAGGTTTTCAAGGACATGGGGGACGAACTCGACGAGGAGCGAATCGTCAAGTCCGCCACGGGCATCCGGAACACAACGGTCTGGAAGAAGCTGTACAGGTTCCAGCGTGACGGTGTCATTGGAGCCATCGACAAGCTTGAACGCCATGGCGGCTGCATCATTGCCGATTCCGTGGGACTTGGAAAGACGTTCGAGGCGCTCGCAATTATCAAATACTACGAGCTGCGTAACGACCGCGTACTTGTGCTTGTGCCGAAGCGCCTGCGGGACAATTGGACCCTGTACAAAGCGAACGACCGCCGCAACTTCCTGGCGTCAGACCGGTTCAGTTACGACGTTCTGAACCACACCGACCTTTCCCGAGACGGCGGTACTTCGGGCGACATCGACCTCGCCCATGTGAATTGGGGCAACTATGACCTGGTTGTGATCGATGAATCCCACAACTTCCGCAACAAGGCGACCCACAACTCCCGTGAGACCCGGTACGACCGCCTCATGCAGCGCATCATTAAAGCTGGAGTGAAGACGCGCGTCCTGATGCTGTCAGCTACACCAGTCAACAATCGGCTGGCGGATCTCAAGAACCAGATCGCCTTTGTGACAGAGGCCAATGACACTGCACTCAACGACCACGGAATTCCGAGCATTGAGGCTACGGTTCGGCAGGCGCAACTCCAATTCAATCGTTGGATGGCCCTGGAAGACCGGGAGCGCCGTCCCGCGCATCTTCTTGAAATGCTCGGGTTCGATTACTTCAGGCTTCTGGATCTGCTGACCATCGCCCGTTCCCGCAAGCACATCGAGAAGTATTACGGTACGAAGGAAACCGGACGATTCCCCGAGCGGCTGAAGCCCGTCAATATCAAGCGCGAAGTGGACCTCACCGGGGAGTTCCGTTCCATCAGGGAGATCAACAACGAGATTCGCCGCCTAACACTCGCGGCCTACGCACCGCTCCGCTACGTTCTGCCGCACAAGCAGGCCGCTTATGACGCCAAGTACAGCACGAAGATTCGCGGCGGAGAGAGCTTCTTCCGGCAGGTGGATCGTGAAGAGAGCCTGGTTCATTTGCTGCGCGTGAACGTCCTCAAAC
The DNA here is from genome assembly GCA_049284975.1 of Occallatibacter sp. Lineage (GTDB taxonomy): Bacteria > Acidobacteriota > Terriglobia > Terriglobales > Acidobacteriaceae > Telmatobacter. Next base: position 2,341 of record JBAPYY010000655.1, on the reverse strand, counting down.
GGATGGAAAGCTCAGTCATCTCTTTCTTCCTCACCGTCCAGCGGCAGCTCGCAGACGTTGAGGCCACACTCACGCGAATTGAAGCCCAGGCGGAAGCTCTTGAAGAGATCGACATCGCTGACGTGGACGCCGAAGACCCGGAGTTCGAGAGTCTTCTCGTCGGCCGGAAGGTAAAGGTCCTGCTGCAGGATGTGGACCGGGTTCGCTGGCGACAAGACCTTATTGAGGACCGCAACCGCCTGGCGACGCTGCTCTCGGCGGCAAAGCAGGTGGGCGCGGCGCGGGACGCAAAGCTTCAGGCCCTCCGCGAGGTCATAGAGCAAAAGTGCCGGGCGCCGCTCAATCCAGGCAACCGGAAATTGCTCGTTTTCACCGCTTTCGCCGACACCGCCCAGTACCTTTATCGGGAGCTTGCCGGGTGGGCACAGAAGGACTTCGGCCTGCACGCGGCCCTCGTGACTGGCACAGGCCAGAACCAGACGACACTGCCCAACCTCCGCAAGGACTTTGTCAGTATCATCACGGCATTCTCCCCACGCTCGAAGGAACGACCCGAAGATCTTGCGGGCGACGGCGAAATTGATCTCCTAATCGCCACCGACTGCGTTAGCGAGGGGCAGAACCTGCAGGACTGCGACACGGTTGTCAACTACGACATTCACTGGAACCCCGTTCGGATCATCCAACGGTTCGGCCGAATCGACCGTCTCGGTTCGTCCAACGAACGAATCCAGCTCATCAACTTCTGGCCCAATCTGGAGCTGGAGGAGTACATCAACCTGGAACAACGGGTGAGCGGTCGAATGGTGCTGCTCGACATCTCTGCTACGGGCGAAGAGAACATCATTGAGTACCAGTCCGGCGACCAGATGAACGATTTGGAATACCGCCGCAATCAACTGCTCAAGCTGCAAGAGGCCGTCATCGACCTGGAGGACTTGAGCAGCGGCGTCTCGATCGCCGACCTCACGCTGAACGATTTCCGCGTTGATCTAGCGAGCTTCTTGAAGGAGCACCCCGGCAAGTTGGATGGCCTGCCGTTCGGAACCTTCGCTGTCACGACAACCCAGGCGGTCGGCGAGGCCGTGATCCAGCCCGGCGTTATCTTCTGCCTGCGCGCTGTGGGAGAATCGGCACTCAAAACCATCGAGCCGGGCTACCCTCTCGCGCCGCACTACGTGGTCCATGTCGGCGACGACGGCGCGGTACTCCTGCCGTTCACCCAGGTCAAGCAATTGCTCGACCGCCTGAAGCGGCTCTCGATTGGGCGCGACCTGCCCGATGCCGGAGCCTGCGACCGCTTTGACAAGACCACCAGGAACGGCAATGACATGAGCTCCATTCAGGATCTGCTCGCGACGGCAGTCGCCTCGGTTGTCGGCAAGAAAGAGGAGCGGGCCATCGCCAGCCTTTTCACCCCCGGCGGCACCCATGCCATGAAGGGCGAGTTCCAGGGGATCAATGACTTCGAGGTCGTCGCCTTCCTTGTGGTGCTCCCGGAAGAGGCAGTAATTCCGGAGGTAGCCGGCGCATGAGATTCGCACTCGTGATCGACGCACTCGGGATTCCTCCCGGAGCACTCGTGGAGCAGAGAGTACCGAAACGGATGCTTTTGGAACACGGCGCGCCCACCGCCGCCGACAAGCGCCAGATTCAGGACGGCATCGAGGAGATCGTTTGGGTGGCCGCGCTCAAGCCAACCAACATCGGAGTGCCGGTTTTTGACGACGCAGTGCGCCAGTATCTGGAGATCGAGGTCCTCACGGTTGAATTCCGCCACGCTGCGAAACCGCCCCGTCTCATCGAACTGTTCCATCGGGCGGTTCCTTACCCTCTGGTACTGGTCACCGAGCAAACCGAGTCCGTATCCCTTTCGCTGGCTCACAAACGGTGGTCGCAAGGGGAAGCGGGCAAGGTGGTCATTGATGAGGTCCGGCAGGCTGGGCTTAACCCGGATGCCCCCTCCACCCAGGAGGCTGATTTCCTGGCCAGCCTGGCCGTGTCGCGGCTGCCGTCTCAGGACCTGTTCACCCTTTATGATGGAATGTTGGCCAGGCTCGCCGCATTCGAAGCCTCCAGGATCACCGGGGCATTTGCCCCACCCGATTCCCCAGAACAAGCCTCTGTCTTGCTTGAAGATCTTGACCGGCATGCCCGGCTTCAACGTGATCTTGACGTGCTACGTGTGAGGGCAAAGAAAGAGAAACAGATGAACCGCCGCGTGGAACTGAACCTGGAAATTCAGCGGCTGGAACTTAAGCTCAAAGAAGTAATCCCGAACCTCTGAAATGGACTAGCTGATGAAAGCTACTGAAGCCAAGCTCCTCGCGTTTCTTAAGAA
>JBAPYY010000654.1:0-1733 GCA_049284975.1 Occallatibacter sp. | reverse complement strand
CCTCTGAAGCGCAACCAGTACGGGGCCTTTGCTGGTGGACCGATCAAGAGAGATAAGCTCTTCTTCTTCGGCAATTACCAGGGCGGCAAGTGGATGTATGCTTCTTCATCACTCTCGACCAAAACGCCTACGACGGCGATGCTGGCGGGCGACTTCAGTGGCCTGGCCACCACTGCTGGGGTCACAAATCTCCAAGGACCGTTTAAGACAATTGGCGGCAAAGCCAATCAATTGGATACCACCATCACGTCGCTAAACCCAGCGGCTGTAACCATTGCCACTACCGGGCTGCCGGGACACACGGCCGGCGTCACCCAGGGCGCCGATGGCTCAATGTATTACACCGAGGCGGCAACGAAGAATAACTTCAACGAGTACACGGCCAAGTTCGACTACGACCTATCTCCGTCGCAGCGCTTGTCTCTTCGCTCTTATACCAATCTCATGACGGCGCCCTCAGGCGATACGCCGGGAAATATGCTTTCCGTCATCAACAACCAGAATTGGACCTACGCCCTTCAGGAGCGGATGGATTATTTCAACGACGTTCTGACGCACACCTGGACGATCAGCCCAAGCGCGGTCAACACCATCTCTGTCTTCTGGAATGAACAGAGCGCGCACAATCAGGCTGCAACACTCGACAGCAACGGCAAGGCGATGTGCCTCTCTCGCTACATCGACGTCAGCGAATTGCCCGGAAGCTGCTTCATGGAAGGCTTCACGGCGAGTAACGCATTCCAGGGCGGCTGGACCGAACCGTCGCAGGAAGTGCGCAACACCTACGGCTTTTCTGACAGCTATATCAAGACCGTCAACCGGCACACACTTACGGCGGGCCTCGATCTGATGCATCAATTCGCCGAGGAATACACGCAGTTTCCCACCGAGCCGGAGATCACCTTCAACGGCAGCTATACCGGCAACAGCCTGGCCGACTTCCTGCTGGGTTATGTGTCAACATTCGAGCAAGGCGCCGGTGAGATCGCAGATGTGGCTGGATGGCAGGTTGCGCCGTACCTCCAGGATGACTGGAAGGCGCGTCCGAATCTGACCTTTAACTTCGGCGTGCGCTGGGATCCAAATTTCGCTCCCACGTCGGCCGGTGGCCGCGGCGCGGCATTCGTCGCCGGACAGCAGAGCCAGATGTTCCCCAATGCGCCAACCGGGTTGATCTTCCCTGGCGACAATGGGATGAAGGCCACCCTCATGCCTGATTCGACCGGCTACTTCGAGCCGCGCCTGGGCCTCGCATGGCAACCCAAGGGCTTGCCCAAAACCGTGGTTCATGCCGGATTCGGCATGTTCACCGGGCCGCTGCAGTACTCCTCTTATAATCACTCGGCTGATATTGCTCCCTTCAGCCCGCTCTACATCTTCTACGGAAATAACTGTACTGGAGGTTGCTCGGCAGGCGCCGATGCAGCGGTTTCGGGCCAGATCAATTTCAGCAATCCCTGGGCATCATTCCCAGGCACGGGCGGCGTAAGTCCGTTCCCGCCATTTGCCTCGGTATCCTTCAAGCCCGCGATGAACGCGACATTTGCAACACCGGTAACTCTGGGCCAATCCTTTTCACGCGACTTCAAGCTTGGAATGACGCAGAGCTGGAACCTTTCGGTGGAGCAGCAGATAAGCCCATCAATGGTCGCCCGGTTAGCGTACGTGGGCAGCGAGTCATATCACCAGAGCGACGCTATCGATCAGAATGCCGCAATGCATGATGTACGACC
>JBAPYY010000653.1:0-2617 GCA_049284975.1 Occallatibacter sp. | reverse complement strand
GAGTTCGCCTTTCCCAGATTGTTCAAACCAATCGGCTGCATCGAGTTTATCGTTGCGGAAGAACTCCCATACGTCTCCATGCAAGCTGTTGGTTCCGGATTTGACGGTGGCGTTGAGCACCGCGCCGGCGGAGCGGCCCAGCTCAGCGCTGAACTCGCCGGTCTGCACCTTGAACTCCTCGATGGCGTCCACCGGAGGCAGAATGACGTAGTTGGTGCCGTTAAGAAAGTCGACGGCGTTAGAGTTGTCGTCAATGCCGTCCAGCAGGTAGTTGTTCTGCGCGGGGCGCAGGCCGTTGGCGGAGAACGCGCCCGAAGCGGCGTTGCCGCGGGTGTCGGCCTGGGGCGTTTGAGCGCCGGCGCCGAGTTGGGCAAGGAAGGTAAAGTTGCGTCCGTTCAACGGCAGGCTGTTGACGGTGTGCTCAGTGACCACCTGGCCGACCGACGCATCCTCTGTCTGCAACAGCGGAGGGGCCGTGGTGACCTCGACGGTCTCCGTCGCGGCGCCCAGCTTGAGCTGAATGTTAACCAACAGGTTTTGCGAGACATCCACCGTTAAGTTTTGTTGGGTAGTCTTGGAAAAACCCTTCGCGGTGACAGTGATGGAGTAGTGTCCGATTCTGACCGGCGAGAAGGTGTAAAGACCGTTGGCGTCGGTTTTAGTTTGCAGGGTCGTACCCTGGTCCGTGTTCAAAAGAGTCACCTGCGCGCCGGGAACAACTGCGCCGCTGGTGTCCTGAACCGTACCGGTAATCGATCCTTCGTCCACCTGACTAAACGCGTATCGACTTGGGATCAGGAGGAGACATATGGCAGCGAGGGTCAAGCAAATAAATGCTCGAACACACCTGCCGACGTTGCGTTCAAGGGCCATCCGAATATCCTCCGTTCACATCAGTGAGTCTTCGGTATTCTCTCGGGAACTTCCACCCTCTGGAATAGTCAGGGAGAATCCATTCCCATTAAGCCGTCGAGGAAACGATTACAGATGGTCCTGTAAACGGTTACAATGACGACGGAAAGACCATAGTCCATTCGTCTAATTTTTGTCAACCAAAAGTTGCAGATGGTTTTTTTCGGCATTAACCAGCGGTCTCAAAAACTGGGGGTAGAACGTTGGACCTCCACCGCGATTCCGCGTGTAACACTAAATAGAATCATAAGTTTACAAGGATATGATGGACCTGTTGCGCGCTCGCCTTACGTTGACCGTCGATTGGCCTGAGAATATAATGCGCCAAGCTTAGCTTTGACTGAATGGAAGCGAGGCGAAGCGCAGGGATTTCACCCTTGTGAGGTTTGCCCATGGCGGTCGAAAATTGCCCAGCCGCGGAGATCGGCTCGGGGATGGATGCCGATGTCGGATTGCCGACGGACATCTCCAAACGGACTTTCCTGCGCGCGGCGAGCTTGTTGGCGGCTGGCCTGCTGCTGCCGCAGGTGCGGGCGGAGGAAACCGCGCGTACCGCGGCTGGTTCCGGTCACAAAGTCCTCTTGGTCATCGTGGGCGGAGTGCGCCAGGACGAGACTTTCTCACCGGATGGGCTGGTGAACATTCCCCACCTCTCGACGGATCTTTTGCCGCAATCGATCTTGTACAGGCACGTGCGCAACGAGGGAGTGACCGCGCACTTCAACGCGATTTCAAGCATACTTACCGGAAACTGGCAGCATGTAGACGACTGGGGCAGTCTGGCCCCGACCACACCTACGCTCTTTGAGCAATTCCGCAAGGGGTTGCGCGCGGACAAGAGCAACACCTGGGTGGTGGCCAGCAACAAGGCGTTGACCAGCCTTATCGGTGCAAGTTCAGATTCCAATTACGGCCCGGCATATGGCGCTAACGTGGTCCTTCCCAAGCAGCTGATGCTCACCGCTGTGGTGGACGCCCTGCGCAGTGGGCGCACCGCCAACATGGCGGACCGGAGCAAAGTGGAGGCCGAGTTGGAGAGCGCCATGGCCGGAAGCAACTATGAAGGGCTGGGCTGGAACGTCTTTGACGCCGCCGACCGGCTCGATCCTCGCGTGCGTGGTACGATCCAGAGCGCCATTGCCAATTTTGTGCGCGGCGGCGGGCCGACCTCCGGCGACGAACTCACGTTTTTCATGAGCCGCGAAGTGATGCGCAAGTTTGCCCCGCAGGTGTTGATAGTGGTTTTTTCCGACGTCGAAGTTGCGCACTTCGGCTCCTATGCTATGCACATGGCGGGTATCCGCACCGCAGACCGGCTTGCTTATCAACTGTGGCAGGAGGTGGAAGCCAACCCGGATTACAAGGGGAAGACAACCATGGCGATCCTGCCGGAGTTCGGGCGCGACCCCGATGGCTCATCGACAAACGGATTTTTCAATCACCGCGCCAACGCGGATTCAACCCGTGATACTTGGATGCTGGCGTTGGGCGCGGGCATCGATAAGCCTCAGATCATCGAACGTCCGATTCACCACATCGATCTGTGCCCCACGCTCGCTAGCCTGCTCGGCTGCCCGCGGATGGATGAACAAGGCCGCGCGATTGCCGAGATTCGCGGATAACTCAATAAGCCCGCGTCAGACGGGACCATAGGAAGGAAGTATGCGGGACAAAGACAAGCTGCCGGAGAATCTTCAGAATGCTC
>JBAPYY010000652.1:0-1871 GCA_049284975.1 Occallatibacter sp. | reverse complement strand
CGTATTGTCAGCGGCGACGTAGGCAGCACCGCAGCAGCGATGGTGGCTACTGCAGTCACCGCTCTGACCGCTGGCGCTGCCGGCATTGAGGGCGCCATGGCAGGCGTGGCAGCGGCAGGAACTGGTTCATCGGGCGGGGCCGCAGCAGGAACCTCCTCCGGCGCAGCATCGGCGGGGTCTGCACGAGCGCTCAGCGCGTCAGCAGGCGGGAACCAACCTGCGCCACCGCAACAGCCTGCGATTGCAGCCAATTCAGGAAGCAGCGGGACTGGGCCCCAAGACGGTGGGTTCCAGCATGGCTCTCCTACCCTAGAGGGCCATGCGGATCAGATTCGCAGCTCGATCAGTGACGTGATGGGCGCCGACAACTCCAGTGAGGAGAGCGGCGGGGCGCTCGCCGTTCAAACCGAAGGCTCCGGCGTTCCTCAAAACCAGTCCAGCGTCGCAGCCACCAAACCCACTGCAGGTTCCAGATCGTCGGCGTCGGCAAGAAGAGGACCGAGCGTGCATCGTTACAACCTCGGTACCTGGGGTGCGTATCATGCCGCCCGGATTGCTGCTCGCAGCCTGGCAGGCGTGGCCAAGAATCAGGATTAGGAGGACTCATGAATACCAGCACCGTTCAAGTAGACGAAGCGGCGATAGCGAGACCGAAGTATTACGAAATGGATGGAGCGCTCCGGGCAAACGCGAATCGCGCCTGGCTTCTTGCCTTTCTGACCATTCCGATCGCGCTCGTGGCGATTGGTTTTGCGATCTTTGTGCGCATGCAGCCGCCAACAGTGATTCGTATCGGCCCCAACGGCGATGCTTCAGTGCTGGGCAAGCCTGCAAGAGGCGCTGTGTCGGATCTAGCCACCGGCGGGACTGATGAGTTCCTGGACGAGGCGTTCGTGAAGCGCTTCCTCGCCAGTTACCTCAACTACTCGCCGGCCGACGTGGACGACCACTGGGCGAGCAGCCTGAATATGATGACGCGCAACCTGCGCGCCTACACACTGAAGGCGCTGGGGGACGATGACACGCGAGGCAAGATCGACGATGGCCAGGTGCAGTCAATCTTTCATCTGCGCGAGATCGATGCGGTTGCCGGCGAGCCTCTTACATACCTGGTCTACGGCGTGAAGGATGTTCACCATCTGTCCAATGGAAACGAAACAACCGATCACTTCGTGAACGAGTATCGAGTGCGTCTCATCGCCGACAAGCGTTCCGATGTGAACCCGGACGGGCTCTGGATTGCGGATTACAGTGAGCGCCCGATCGATGGCGAGCGCCGCGACCGCATCCTGAACGCGCCGGATGCCACTCTGGACAGTGGAGACGCTGCGAACAAGGGAGGTCAATGATGGAAGCCGCAATCGCAAAGGTTGCAGAGATCCAACCGCAATCGACTCAGGTTTCGGAGCCGAGGCGAGCCCGTAAGTCGCGCCAGCAGACGGAAGAAGTGGTTCGATACTTCCTTGCCAAGGAGGGCTCGTCGGTCGAGAAGCCTGAACTCGGAGTGGAGGTGCCAAGCGAAGGCGAGGCTCTGATCAAAGCATTTCAGTCGAAGAACGGAGTGATCTACACCCTCCTTGCCTACAAAGCGGAGGCGGAGATGCAGGAAGGATCTCCGACATTGGTAAAGCGGCCCATTCGCAAGTAGGGCGCCCACATAGGTAGCAGCGGTCAGCACGGATTCAAAGAGGGGACAAACCTGAAACACGGCTCGTGTCGCCTCCTTTGACGCCTTATCGCTTATGCGATGAGGAATTCCGCTGACCCGGTTTGCACTCTCAAAACCTGGTTCGGCTTGACACCCCACCCCTAACCCGGGCGGCCAGGCGAGAGACAAGAAACCGGCGTCAGCCAATCTCTTGTCACTTCGT
>JBAPYY010000651.1:0-2303 GCA_049284975.1 Occallatibacter sp. | reverse complement strand
GTGCCTGGATGGTAGTGAGCAGAGAGTTCCAGTAGCTTCAAGAGGTACGCCGCTTGGTGATCGCCCCAGTAGCCGATGTATGACCACGCGTCGTGCGGGTCGAGTACCTCCCAGTCGTAGCCGTCGCGCATGATGCGGTATGGATTATGGCCATCCGCAGTCGAAGAGTCAACAAACTTGAAAATCATGCTCTCGATGTAGCCGGGAAAGGAGAGCGCAAGCGCTTCCCAGTTCTGGAAGATGTCGCGCCAGTTGCCCTGGTAGTTCAGTATCCTCTCGCCTTGTTCGTTCTTAATCTTGATGGCAAATTTGTTCCAAGGGCGGCTAGGATCACCGTGACGGCGGCTGAAGGTCAGCGGCAGATACTCGTGCGCCAACCTGTCCAGGTCGGCGTCTTGTTGCTCTCGCGCCAGCGCAAGAAGGCGGCTATGCGGCAGTGCATTCGGCAATGCATCCAGAAAGGCGCTCCGCCGCTCGGCAACAGCATGGTTGGCCTTGCTGATGAACGCCTTGAAATCGGACTGAGAAACCTGGTATCCACGCTCCGGAATTCCGCCGCGCATGATGTTGAAAAGGGCGTTCGAAAAATGCCGGTCCGAGCTAAGGTCATCGCAGGTGCATTGCAGGCCGTCGGCCGCCGCCACAATGCGAACCAGGTTCGCGGTGCCCCTTGCGATGTCTTCGTCAAGCTGCGCACGCAGATCTCCGCCGGACTTGAGCAAGTCGAGCAGCGCGGCGACCTTTGCTGCATCCTGCTCAACCTCAGCGATAAGGCTCCACTCTTTGCAACCGCTTGCAGGCAGTACAAGTCGAGCGTTGACGAAATAGGCGCCGCGGCGGCCACGAATCAGCGTTTCCTCACCCACCATTTCGCCCTGGCGGAAGCGATCAAGCTGGGCAGAGCAGAGCAGCCGGCACGCGGGTTCAAGGCCCTCCGACCAAACAGTGGTCACGCGCAGCGCTTCATTGGGCTCAGGCCGGTCAGTTGGAACAGAACTGAGCTTGAAGAGGCCCAGGCCGGATTTGCAATCCAGCTCATTCTCCTTGTAACCGTCCGCCAGGTTGCTGTATTCGAGCTGAAAGCGGTACGTCAACCCGGCAGGCATAATGTTCTGGATTCCATCCAGAACATCGATCTCCACGGGCTCCTCACCGAGGTTGACCAAAGCCGCGCGCCGCACGAAGCCGAAATGGTCGCTTGACATCCAGCCATACGAAAAGGACAAACCGAGGTCGTGGTTGACCTCTTCAAAAATAAGCTTGTTGCTGTAGACGCTCTTTGACAAGCTTCGGGTGACGCGATACAGGCCTTCGCAACGCTTCGAGAAAGGCTCCCACAGTGCAGTACGCCCGGCACAAGTTACAAGAAAAATAGTCTTGCCTCCGGTCTGCTCTTGACTATCATGAAGGCGGTCATCGGTTGTATAGGGAAACAGAGCGCGGTCGGGATCCATGCGACCGGCTGTCAGTGCGCCAGTCGAGGAGACGAACATCCAATGGTCCGAGTCGCCGACAATACTCATCAAAAACGGCGCCATTGCGTCGTAATTGACGATGCGGTAGAAACGCTCGCCGCTAAGCTCGATTTGGCCTCCCTCAACCTTTCGTGCGCCATGATGGAGGGGCGTTTCTCTTACGACAGTCGGACTCATTTGATAGCCTCTGATTTGGATCCCTCTCCCTCAAAGAAATTAGTTGGGATTGAATCTCGCGTTCAATTGAATTGGCACTTACTAACTTCTAACTTCAGGCAAGTCTTCGATTCCGCGTTAAAATGCTTCCCTCTTCACAAGCCTACGTTAGTGGTTTTGGTTAATAACCGGCTGCACATCATAACTCGGCGACGTTGGTCCAGCCGGCATCAACTCCGGATACAATCCCTGCATGGCCAGCTTGGCTCTGCGATCTACTGAAAATAACCCCCAGTGCCCTTCGGTTCCCTTCCCTTTCCAGGGCTCGTCAAAAGCCTCAAAGAAAAAGGTTGTAACACTGTTGGCTTTAGCCCATGCGGTAAGTTCCTCGAAGTACAGTTTCTGCTTTCTCTCATCGCCGGCTCGCGGGACGTGCTGGTCGCCGGTCGTGTAACTAGCCCAGCCGGCCTCGCCGAGCACGATTGTTTTTCCCGGATGAGCTTTGCGCACGCTTTCAAAGTCCTTTATTGTTGAAGCCATAGCCGTGTCGATGTCCTCGCGGCCCCATATGGGATACGCGTGCATGATAATGAAATCTACGTGTTCCGCAAGTTTTGATTGTTGCCGCCAGTAAATGAAATCGTCGGCGACCGTGACCGGACATTTCACGGT
>JBAPYY010000650.1:0-12588 GCA_049284975.1 Occallatibacter sp. | reverse complement strand
TCAGGGCAGAGCGCGTGCGATGGAGTTGCTATCGCAGAACCACTATGCAGGCCCGGCGCCGGTGTCACTTGAAAGCTATGTTGAGCAGGTGAAGCATCAGAGCGTGCGCAAAGTGGAGGTGCACGCTGATGGGGTGGAGCGCGCCTTTGCACATCTGGTTATCGGCAACGAGACATTACGAAAGTTTGGAACGGCGCTGAATTCAGGCAGTTCCATATTTCTTTATGGGCCGCCCGGAACGGGAAAGACCACGATTGCAGAGACGATGTCACGGGTGATTGCAGAGGATGCAATCTGGATACCGTACGCGGTAGAAGTGGATGGCCAGATCATTACGATATACGATCCGGCGATTCACAAGCGCTTGACGGGAATAGAGCCGGAGATTCGCGACGAGCGGTGGGTGCTGTGCGAGCGACCTGCGGTTCTGGCCGGCGGCGAGCTGACGATTGAAATGCTGGACTTGCAATTCAACCCGGTGACCAAGTTCTATGTTGCCCCGATTCAGATGAAGGCCAATAACGGGGTTCTGATCATCGACGACTTCGGAAGGCAACGGATGCGCCCGGAGGACCTGCTGAACCGCTGGGTGGTTCCGCTGGATCGCAGGATTGATTTTCTGGCCCTGTCGGGCGGAAAGAAGATTGAGATTCCGTTTGAAATGCTGGTTGTGTTTGCATCCAACATGGATCCGGCTGAGCTGGTGGACGCCTGTTTCCTGCGCAGGATTCAAACCAAGATCAAGATCGGCACGGTTTCGGACTCACAGTTCTGCGAGATATTCCGCCGCGTTGCCGATGAGAATCAATTGGCTTTTGATGCCGGCATCCCGAAGGGTCTTATCGACTTCATCCGCGGAACGATGAAGCAGGAGCTGCGCCAGTGTTATCCGAGGGACATTGTGAACCAGGTTCTTTGGTCGGCGCGCTACGAGGGCAAGAAAGCTTATTTTGATTACGCCGCCATGACGCAGGCGGTGGAATCGTATTTCCTGGCGAGGCCGTAGAGAGACATCGTTCGAGGGGAATCGCTCCGCGCGCTCCTGGCGTTGGGCTTGTATCCCACCCATGCGACAGAGACAAAAACGTCGCATGGATGGGGCACCCGCAATTTATGTAAGAAATACGCCGCGAAGACGGGACGCTCGGACGATAGGCGGACAAATGTTTTAGCATCCGGAGTGTGGCAGACCTCGACACTCCGGTGATGTATGTTCGCGGCGTGGGCCCGAAGGTTGCGGAGATGCTTGCCGCCAAGGGCATCGAGACTGCCGAGGACCTGCTCTACCACCTTCCCTTCCGCTATGAAGACCGCCAGAATCCGCGCAGCCTGGACGAGCTGAAAGCCGGCGAGACGGCCAGCGTTATCGCAGAGGTGCGCGGTTCGACACTGCTGCGGACGCGCAAGATGCCCATCTTCGAGCTGACCGTGGGTCAAGGCAGGCTGGCTCTGAAGTGCATCTGGTTCAACGGAAGCTATCTTGACGGGAAGTTTCACGCGGGGCAAACGGTGGCGTTGTACGGACGGGTCGAACCGTCGCGCTCCAGCCAGAATTTCAAAATGATTCAGCCGCAGTTTGAGCTACTACCCGACGCGAGCGACGACGCCGAGACGCGGCTGCTGGAAGTAGGGCGGATTACGCCGGTTTACGAATCGCTGGGCGGCGCGCGGCTGGCATCGCGCTGGCAACGGAAGGTGATCTTCCACCTGCTTGAAGGGATGCAGGGCGCCGTAGCCGAGTGCCTGCCCAGGCGGATGCTGGAACGGCTCGCGCTGCCAGGTCGGGAAACAGCTTTGCGTGAGGTGCATTTTCCGCCGGAAGGGACGAATTTTGGGCAGTTGCAAAGCTGGTCGACTCCGGCTCATCGACGGCTGATTTTCGAGGAGCTGTTCTTTCTGGAACTGGGGCTGGAACTCAAACGCCGCCGCATGAGAGAGCGCGCGGGAATCAGCTTTGCGCTCACGGACAAGGCGCGCGAGGCCATTCGCGAGGTGCTGCCGTTTCATCCCACGAAGGCTCAGAAGCGGACGCTGGGCGAGATTGTGGCTGACATGCACAGCCCCAGCCCCATGCGGCGGCTGCTGCAAGGGGATGTAGGCTCGGGCAAGACCATCGTCGCGCTGCAGGCGATGCTGGTGGCCATGGAAAGCGGCTACCAGGCGGCGTTGATGGCGCCCACTGAGATTCTGGCAACGCAGCATTTTTTGGCCATGCGCAAGCTGCTGGAGCGCTCTTCGCGCCGCTACCGGATTGCGCTGCTTACCGGTTCGCTTACAGAGGAGCGCAAACGGCACACGCGCGGCCTGATCAACAGGGGCGAAGCGCAACTGGTGATCGGCACACATGCGCTGATTGAAGAGAAAGTGGAATTCGACCGGCTGGGGCTGGTGGTGGTGGATGAGCAGCACCGCTTCGGCGTTTTGCAGCGCTTCAAGCTGATGAAGAAACCGAATCAGGCGGAGCCGGATGTGCTGGTGATGACGGCTACGCCGATTCCGCGCACACTGGCGCTCTCGCTCTACGGCGACCTCGATGTGAGTGTTCTGGATGAGATGCCGCCGGGGCGCACGCCGATTGTTACGCGGCGCGTTCCCGGAGAAATGGCCGGGGAAGTTTGGGATTTTGTTCGTAAGCAGGTGGAGAAAGGCCGACAGGCTTACATTGTTTATCCAGTCATCGAGGGCAGCAAGGACGATGAGCCGGAGCTGGATTTCTCACATGATGATACGGAAACAGGAGTTGAAGTTACGAAAGTTACGTCACCCCACGTCTCAAAAGTAAGACCTGGTGCACACGCGTTCGGCAAAAAGGGCAAGACCGCGGAGCTGTTCCCGAAGGCTGCGCAGGAAGCAAATCCGGGAGCGAAATCGGGACTTAAGTCGGCTGTGGAGATGCACGAAAAGCTGCGCACGGGACCGCTGGCTGGCCTACGCCTGGGGCTGCTGCACGGACGGCTGGACGCGGACGAGAAAGAAGTCATCATGCGCCGCTTTCATCGCGGCGAGATTGATGTGCTGGTGGCCACCACGGTGATCGAAGTGGGCGTGGATGTTCCAAACGCGACAGTGATGGTAGTGGAACAAGCGGAGCGGTTCGGACTGGCGCAGCTGCATCAGTTGCGCGGGCGCGTGGGCCGCGGGGCAGCAAAGAGTTACTGCGTTTTAGTTACGGGCGAGCGCATTTCACCGCTGGGCGAAGAGCGGCTGAACGCCATGGTTCGCACGCAGGATGGATTTGAATTGGCAGAACTTGACCTCTCACAGCGTGGCCCCGGCGAGTTTTTTGGAACGCGACAGGCCGGGCTGCCTGACTTTCGTGTGGCTAATCTGCTGAGAGACCGACAAGTGCTGGAACTGGCCAAGACTGAGGCGGCTCATTTTGCGAATCCGCCCGGCGCAGGCGAGCCGGCAAGCAACGAAACGACGGAAGCCGAACGCGCGCGTGTGTGGGCGCGGCTTAAGGAGGCTTGGCAGAGGCGTTATGGATTGGTAGAGGCAGGTTGACCGTGCGAGCGGCTGCTTGATAGCATCAACAGAACGATCCGGTATGGGCAACGAGCGAGTCCACAGGATACCCCGGCAGCATTGTCATTCGGAATCAGATAAAAACACAGCATGGTAGGCTGACCCGTTGAGAGGAAAATCGCTGCAATGAAATTTAGGCCGCTGTTCCTTTTTGCACTCGTAATTCTTATTATTTCTATTTCCGGCTGCAAGCCCAACCCGGCCGCGCTGATGACGGCGGTGAAGGCTGACAACACCGAAGAGGCAAGCAAGCTCATCGCAAAGGGTGCAGACCCAAATAGCCGCACATCGGCGACCGGCTGGAGCGCACTCCATTACGCCGCAAGAAACGGCAATGTGGAAGTTGTAAGCCAACTGCTGAAAGCGGGCGCGGATCCAAATTATTCCGGAACGATGGAAGGACAGACGGGTTCAGTCATCTCCCTGAAGCCTTTGGTTCTTGCGCAGGCGACACTGGATTTGGTGAATCAAATTCCGCCCGCCGAAATGGAAGAAACGCTGCACCAGATTGGGCTGGACGATCCGGCGCTTCTGAAGAGCATGAAAGATCCAAGCGCGGCAGATCGATACCAGAAGGTTGTCGAAGCACTGACACTGGTTACAAAGGAAAAATAGCGGTTGAATGCGCGCGCTGATTCGGTTTTGGGTCAGCTAGATTGCGCCTTCCTTAAGGGCTGAAGCCCGCCGTTGTTTTGCCGCGTTTACGGCACGACTGAAGTCGTGCCCTGACACGAAGCGGCCTTTTGGAACTAGTTCTGTGAGTTCTCAACCAGCATGTAAATCCCTTTCGATTTTGCTTGTCTTTTGTACGGGCTTAAACCTGTACCCTTCAACCAGATCAAGGAAAGCTGATTCGGCCGGTTTTTTCAGGCCTTCTCCGCGGTGCGCA
Source organism: Occallatibacter sp. (assembly GCA_049284975.1). Classification (GTDB taxonomy): domain Bacteria; phylum Acidobacteriota; class Terriglobia; order Terriglobales; family Acidobacteriaceae; genus Telmatobacter. The sequence goes on along the minus strand of JBAPYY010000650.1, from coordinate 8,174 downwards.
CGCCTTGCATCAGCTCGACGGGAAAGGTTTGGATTTCCAGGTCGATGCTGGCAATCTCCGCGCCGCACTCCTGCTGGTGGCTGCGGGTGCATTGGCAAAGCTCAGTAAATCGGATGTGCCCGCTCTGACTCAGTTCCAGGCCGGCGGCGATCATTATGCTATAAATCTCGACACAGGCCTGACGCTCGAACTCGAACAACATATTTATAGTGCCGGTATCGTTGGCGCCTCGACTGAGAACCCACCCTCCGCAGCCCAGTATTGCGCCGGTAAGAGATTGCACCAGGCGCGAGGGCTCTTCGACGGAGACGGCCTTCATCTGCATGGCCCAGGGGATGTTCATCGTCTGCATTGCGTCGCGTGTGGGCAGCGTCAGTCTCACATCCACCTTATCGGATCCGGGGCGCACAGCATAACCAATGTTGCGGAGTCGAACGAAACCTGACCGTCTTTGAGACATCCATGCGTGCGGCAAGGCCCAAGCCCGTTGCGCTGGTAATTGGAGGCGTGCCCGTTTTCCTGAGGCCGCGACGAGTTTTGCCTGACGCAGTCGCAAGCAATGCCAACGGTGAATGATGTAGCTTGTTAGACAGCATGATTGTAGGTTCGGGCATCGATCTGGCGGAGATAGGGCGCATTGAGCGGTCAATAGATCGCTATGGGCAACGGTTTCTTGACCGCGTGTATACTGCAGCGGAGCAGGCTTATTGCTTGCGCAAGCGCAAGGCCGCGGAGAGCTTTGCGGCGCGGTTTGCCGCAAAAGAGGCGGGCGCGAAGGCCCTGGGAACGGGCATCAACCATGGCGTGAACTGGCTGGAGATTGAAGTCGCGCGCGAGCCCGGGGGAAGGCCCACTCTCCGATTTCACGGACGCGCGGCGGAGTTCGCCGCTCGACTGGGAGCGCGCCGCGCGGCGCTTTCCATCACTCACACCGCAGAGCTGGCCATGGCGAGCGTGGTCCTGGAAGACGGACGATAACCCCGCCGGTTCTGCTATTCTCAAGGCGTTAGAGCGAAACCAGAGTTGATGCGGCCTGTTAATTTTTGTGCAGGGTCGCCGCTCCCTCCACCCCGGCGACGAAAACCTGTCGCCGGGGACCCCGGCCTGATGGTCGCGTCGACTTGAACGCCGTGGTTTCGGGATACATCGACTCTGGTTCCGCTATAATCCGCGCATTTTCTTGTAAGAGGAGTGCCGTGCCAAGCCGCAAAGAGATTCAGTGGTCGCAACTGAGAGTGGGAGCGTTGGTAATGATAGCCATGGCCGTTCTGGTCGGGCTGATTCTTCTCATGTCCGGCTCGAGCGGTGGGCTGTTCGCGCGCAAGCTGGCGCTGCGGTCGTACTTTGAGAATGCCGCGGGCGTGAAAGACGGCGCTCCGGTGACGCTGGAGGGTGTCACCATTGGTAACGTGATCCATGTGCGCGTGGTCCCGGACCGCAACCCCACGCCGGTGGAGGTGACCATGCAGGTGGGTTACGAATACCGGAACCGCCTGCATACCGATTCGATCGCGTCGATTAGTCAGGCGGGCGTACTGGGCGACAGCTTTGTGGATATCAGCTCGGCCCATGCCAGCGGACCCCCTCCCGCAAATGACGCAGAACTCAAGGGCGCAAGCTCGCCAAGCATTCAGGAAGTGATTCAAACCAGCCAGGTCACTATTGGCGAAATTACCGCGCTGACACGCAAGGTTGAGACCCTGGTCGATACGCTCAACTCGAAGCGCGGTACCGCGGGTGAGCTGATTAACGATCATGAACTCGCCCAGAAGATTACCACCATCGCCAGCAATCTGGAGACGATTACCGGCGCCATCGCCAACGGCAAAGGCACGCTGGGCAAGCTGGTGAACGACGACACGCTGTACACCCGCGCCAACTCGGCCGTCGACCGGCTCGACAAAATCACGACCGCACTGGACGAAGGCAAGGGGAGCGCAGGAAAGCTTCTGAAGGACGATTCGCTTTATAACAATCTGAACGCCGCCGTGGCTAACACCAATCAAATGCTGGCAGAGATCAACGCGGGCAGAGGCGCACTGGGCAAGATTGCCAGAGACCCAGCCTTCGCCGAAAAGCTCGATGACACCGTCACGCGCCTGGACTCAATTCTCAAGAGCGTGGATGAAGGCAAGGGCTCGTTGGGGCAATTGGTGCAGAACCGCTCCTTCTACGATCATGCCGATCAGACCCTGGATCAGACGCAGCAGTTGGTGAAGAGCATCCGCGAGGATCCGAAGAAGTATTTGGTGATTCGGATGAAGATTTTCTGAGAGTGCAACGATTCGAGCAGGGTGTGTCTAAGAAATAGTTTACGGTTGGTATTTCTCCGGGGCTGAAGCCCAAGCCGATTTGATCGCGTAGTGCAGGGGTTGAAACCCCTGCCTCCCTCCGTGACGACTTATCCCCGAAACATCTTCCAAAACTCGTGAAATCCCTTGAGCCGCACAACCTGGAAGTAGTCGCTGGCGACTAAGTAGAAGATCACGGCAATAGCTGAAATCCAATGCAGGGTGTCGGAGCCGAGTTGGTCGCTGAAGGGTAGCGGCGCGGCGGAGAGCACCATGGCCAGCACGATGAGCGCCAGGTTCACGATGCCCATCACAAGATTAATCTCGATTAGCTTGGCGGTCATGAGCTTGCCCAGCCGCAGACTGCGCGCCAGGGCCTGGGCCGCGCCGCAATGCTCAAGCAGCATCAGCAGCGGCGCAATCGAGAAGGCCCAACTCGTGAGCGCCCACGCCGTGAAGAATGTCAACGAGAGGAAAATTGCCCACATCGAGAAGCCGATCAGGTCCGGCTCGGCGGCGATGGTGATGTGCGTGGCCGCGACCCATTGCATGGAGCGAAGCCATCCCCAGCAGGCGAAGAAGAAAAAGGCCAACCACGCGGCCTGGAGAGCGATCATTCGGACGGGGCGGAAAGGCAGCGACGCGGCAAGACTCGGTTCCAGGCGCTTGAGGAGCAAGTTGCGGCCGAGGCCGGAGACGATCACCCAGGCAAGCGCAGCCACCGGCAAAAGCCAGCGCAGAACGGTGGCGACATGAGGCTGGTAGAGTGCCCAGGCGTTGCTGAGCTGCACTGCGGCTACCCAAGGGTTCTGCAGATCGAGAGTTGCCAGGCCAGAGGATTCCGGTGGCAAGGCGGTGAGGATTTGTTGCGCCTGAAGCCAGCAGACCACGAGCAACGGCACACCGAAGAGCCATCTCCAGCCCACCTCAATCAGAGTGAGCGAGGGACGCTGGAAGACCCAGCCCATCTGTCCAACGAGCGACTGGGTTCCGCGCAAGGGAGCTGCCATATTGCTCCTATTCAGAAATTCAAGATGAAGGTCGCGGTTCCCACCCTAGTCGCAACGGCACGAAATGCAGGTTCTTCGACTCCGCTTCGCTCCGCTCAGAATGACGGCGACGAGGATGGGGCACCCGGCTCCTATTCAACACGATGACGATTGAGATTGAGGTATCCCACCCATGCGACAAATACAAAAACGTCGCATGGATGGGGCACCCTGTCTTTGAGCGGCCACGACTACTTGACCACCAGGTTCACCAGTTTGCCGGGAACCACAATGATTTTCGCTAGGGTTTTTCCCGTGGTCCGCGACTGAATTTTTTCGCCGGCCAGAGCTGCGGCTTCGATCGTCTTGGCGTCGGCATCGGCTGCGACGCGGACTACGGTAACCAGCTTGCCGTTGATCTGGACCGGAATCTCCAGTTCGTTTTCCTTGGCCAATTCGGGGTCGCTGATGGGCCAGGGAGCGCGCAGGATTGCATCTTTTTCGCCCAGTTCTTCCCATAGCTCGGATGCAAGATAAGGGGCAAACGACGCGAGCAGAAGCACCAGCGTGCGCAGCAGTTCGCGCACCACCGGCGCGGGGATTTCGCCCGCCGCCAGTTGCGCATCAGCGGCCTGAATCTCGTTGACCAGTTCCATGATGGCTGCCACGCAGGTGTTGAAGTGCCAGCGGCCTTCAAAGTCCAGCGTGATTTTGGCGATGGTCTGATGCAGCTTGCGCAGGAGCTTTAGTGAGAGGCCATTGGGCGCCGTCTGCGAAGAGCGTCCCTCAGGGGCTAAAGCCCCCGCTTCTTTTGACGGGCTGATGTACGGGCTAAAGCCCGTACCCTTCACCGCACCGAGTTTATCCGAGGCATGAACGGCGGTGCGGGCCACCGGCGCATACTTTGTGACCAGCCGCCAGACGCGAGCGAGAAAGCGGCTCACTCCGGCGACGCCGTCTTCCTGCCAATCGAGGTCACGGTCAGGCGGCGCGGCGAACAAGGCGTACATGCGCGCAGAGTCTGCGCCGAAGCGGGCCACCATCTCGTCAGGCGAGACCACGTTGCCCTTGGACTTGGACATCTTGGCGCCGTCTTTGATCACCATGCCCTGCGTGAACAGACGATGCACCGGCTCGTCGTTTTCAATCAGACCCAAGTCGCGCATCACCTTGGTCCAGAAGCGCGAGTAGATGAGATGCAGAATGGCGTGCTCCACGCCGCCGATGTACTGGTCGATGGGGAACCAGTATTGCGCAATCTTTGAGTCGAATGGAGCGCTTGAGTTTTTCGCGTCGGTATAGCGATAGAAATACCAACTGGAGTCGACGAAAGTATCCATGGTGTCGGTCTCGCGCCGCGCCGGCCCGCCACATTTGGGGCAGGCGACGTTTACGAATTCCGGCACGCGGCTCAGAGGCGAACCGCCTTGCTGGGTAATCTCGATCCGCTCGGGAAGCACCACGGGCAATTGATCGTCAGGCACCTGCACCAGGCCATCCTTTTCGCAATGAATCATGGGAATTGGCGTGCCCCAATAGCGCTGACGGCTCACGCCCCAATCTTTCAGTCGATAAGTGACGGTTGCCTCACCGAACTTCTTTTCGACGGCGATTTTCTGAAGCTTCTTCTGCGCTTCGGCACAGCTGAGGCCATCGAATTCGCCGGAGTTCACGAGTACGCCGTCATGCGCGACGAACGGTAGCTCTGAGCTTTCAGCGTTTTCGGTTGGCTTTATTACTTCGACAATTGGCAGGCCGTACTTGGTTGCGAACTCGAAGTCGCGCGCGTCGTGGCCGGGAACGCTCATTATGGCGCCGGTGCCGTAATCGGCGAGGATGTAGTTGGCTACCCAGATGGGGACGCGCGCGCCGTTATACGGGTTGATGGCGAAACGGCCGGTGGGAACGCCGTGCTTTTCGATCTCGCCCAGATCGCCCGCCTCGCGAGCCTTCTTCTGCTGGTCGATCAACTCATCGACCTGCATTTTTAGCTTAGCGTCGGTAGCAGTGAACTTCGCCACCAACGCGTGCTGCGGAGCCAGTTGCACACTGGTCGCGCCGAAGATGGTGTCAACGCGCGTGGTGAAAACGCGAATGCGTTGGCCGACCAGATTGGACTTCTCGAGTCCGTCTTCCAATCGTGCGTCGTCCAGGAAAAAATCAACATCCGTGCCTTCGCTGCGGCCAATCCAGTTGCGCTGCATGGTGCGAACTTTTTCCGGCCAGCCGTCGAGCTTGTCCAGGTCGTCGAGCAGTTCCTGAGCGTAGGCGGTGATGCGGAAGAACCACTGCACCAAGTCGCGCTGCTCAACTTTGGTCGTTTCGTGACGCCAGCAGCAGCCATCGACCACCTGTTCGTTGGCCAGCACGGTGCAGCATTCCGGGCACCAGTTCACCTTGCTCTTCTTGCGGTAGGCGAGGCCCTTCTCATACATGCGCAGAAAGAACCACTGGTTCCAGCGGTAGTACTCGGGCAGGCAGGTGGTGACTTCCGTGGCCCAGTCAAATCCCATGCCCAGGCGTTCAAACTGCCGCTTCATGGCGGCGATGTTTGCGGTTGTCCACTCGCGCGGAGGGGTATTGTTTTTGAGCGCGGCATTCTCTGCCGGCAGCCCGAAAGCGTCCCAGCCCATGGGGTGTAGCACGTTGTAGCCGCGCATCCACATGTGGCGCGCCAAGGCGTCGCCAATCGCGTAGTTGCGCACGTGGCCCATGTGCAACTGGCCGCTGGGGTAGGGCAGCATTTCAAGCACGTAATACTTGGGTTTACCGCAGGAGGCAGGCTCCGCCGCATAGAGCGCGGGGTTCGCAGCCCATCGCTCGCGCCATTTAGGTTCAATCGCCGCCGGGTCGTAACGCAGTTCGTTCTCTTCCGCCATATCTTATTTAGTGTAAACGGGGCGGCGGCATCATCAATTTGCAGACAATTGAGGCTCGACAGCGGCAACCGTGCTATACTTGTCATACAAGCAATACGCGGTGAAGGAGACACGATGCTGGCAGTCCGTATCCCCGACAAAATGGAAGCCCGTCTGGGCAAGCTGGCGGCACTGACCGGGCGGCCCAAAAGCTTCTATGTGCGCGAAGCCCTGCTCACTCATCTGGACGAGATAGAGGACACTTATACTGCCTTATATCGTCTGGAACATCCGGCCAAACGGTGGAGCTTAGAGGATCTGGAGCAAGGGCTTGACCTCAAAAAGTGAGCTGCCGAAAGCCTGGACAGTTGAGTTCGACGACCGTGCCCGGCGAGAGTTGCGCAAACTCGACGCGAAAACTCAGCAAACCATCTTGCGATACCTGCGGGAGCGCATTGCCGGCGCGGACGATCCCAGGAGGTTCGGCAAGCCTCTGCGCATGAACCTCGCCGGACTCTGGCGTTACCGAATCAGCGATTACCGCCTCATCTGCCGTCTTGAAGATAACCGTCTGATTGCGCTGGTGCTCCAGGTTGGGCATCGCCGCGAAGTTTACGAAGACTGAACCAGACTCAGGAGCGCCTGCACTTTGCACGCACATTGCCCTGCGCGGTCACTTTTTCGGGCGCGACTCCGGCGGCACGAGGCCAGACACGCGGTAGTAGACGACGAGTTGCCCGTAATGCTCGCCGGAGTGCTCGATCAGGCCCCAGGCGAGATCAGAAAATCGGATTTGCTGGTTGGCGAAAGGATCAACGTACAGCTCGCCCATTCCGCTGTCGCCCTTGCTCTTGATGAGCGCCGCGCCGTCCGCGAAGGACTTCTTGACGTACGCGACCACGTCGGCCTTGGTCTTGAAGTCGGCGGCTTGGGGTCGCCGGACGGCATTTTCGCGCCAATCACGGGATTGATGAAGTAGTAGCTTGCGCCGGCGGCGTGCAGGAGTTGTTCGGCGAAGGAGCGCTGGGCAGGATTCGGCTTGAAGTCGTATTTGTCTTCGGGGAAATCCTCTGCCATGGCGATCAGTTTTCGCCCGATGTCGTTCCAGTTATCAAGCAGGTATTGTGATGGGCTGGATGCAGGTTTCGGGGCGGCTTGCGGGGCTGGAGCGGTTTGGGCGTGCGCCATTGGGACGAGCAGCGCCGCCGCAAGCAAGAGGGGAAGGTTCTTGCGCAAGGTTTTCATGCGATGATCTCCTTTGATTTGATTCCGCGAGCATTGGTACTAGAGGCTGCTTGATAACCAGGTCGGCACTTTACGGGACATTCCCTCAGGGGCTAAAGCCCGCGAATTTACTTGCTCCAGGGCGGCACGACTGAAGTCGTGCCCTTTCAAAACCAAGTCATGCAACAGCTCCCAGATGTGTTCGAAGGTTGCTTTCGCATAAGGCCAACAGACTATAGACGCCCGGAGAATCTAGGCAGATTCAACAAGATTCTTGAGGGCGCTGACGTTCATTTGTTCGTCGCTGGGGTCGTCTTCGGGAGTTTCGGCGATGAAGGCGGCGTGGGCAAAACGCTTGTCGTTGAGCAGGCGGCGGAAGGGTTCGAGGCCCATGGTGCCCTTGCCAATGTGCTCGTGACGGTCGAGCTTGGAGCCGCGCGCGGCCTTGGCGTCGTTCATGTGCCAGACGCGGACGGCGTCGAGGCCGATGGTTGCTGCGGCTTGAGCGATTGTTTGCTCGTAGCCCTCGGGGCTGACCAGATCGTAACCGGCAACGTGGGTGTGGCAGGTGTCGAGGCAGACGCCGACTGGGGCAGTGGCTCTGAGCCGCGCAACCAGCTCGGCTACCTGCTCGAAGCTGCCGCCGAGGGAAAATTCCGCGCCCGCCGTGTTTTCAATGAGGATGTGAAACGGAGTTCCCTGCCAGGGCAAGCCGTCGATGGAGCGGGTGATGGAATCGGCGGCGAGCCGGAGGCCTTCGTCGCGGGTGAGCCCCTTCCACGAGCCGGGATGCAGCACCAGGTACTCTGCAC
>JBAPYY010000649.1:0-5031 GCA_049284975.1 Occallatibacter sp. | reverse complement strand
ACTTCAGCCTTTCGTGCATAATCAAAACACGATGGCCCTTTTGTGGAACCTCGAGAGTTGGACGCAGCGGCTGGCGGAACTGGAGGCGCAGGCGGGCGAGCTGAAAGAGGCTCCGCTCAGGCGCGATGTGCGATCGCTGGGCATCCTCCTAGGCGAGGTGCTGCGCGAACAGGCGGGCGAGGAGCTGTTTGCGCAGGTGGAGGCGCTGCGGCAGGGAACCATTCGACGCCGGGATGAGGAGGCTCGCGGACGCAGTGAAGAGGCGGCGCGGCAGGCGGCGAAGGCGCTGGAACTGGCGCACTCACTGCCGGTGGAGCGTGCGATTCAGCTGACGCGGGCCTTTGCGTTTTACTTTGAGCTGATCAACCTGGCGGAGACCAATCACCGCAAGCGGCGGCGCATTGCATTGCACCTGAGCGGGGAGGCCGCGCGGCAGCGCGGGTCGCTGGCCGGAACCTTGTGCGAGATGCGGCGCGTGGGCATTGGCGCGGATGAGGCTCTGGAGTGGATGAGGCGCGTGCTCGTTGTGCCGGTTTTCACGGCGCATCCCACGGAGGCGGCGCGACGCACGGTGATGTTCAAGCGGCGGCGCATTGGCGAATTTCTGGCGGAGTTGGATCGGATTCCGATTCCTGATCAGGAGATGGCGCAGCTGGAAGAGGCGATTCGCGCGGAGATTACCTGCCTGTGGCAGACCGACGAAGTGCGCTCGCGCAGACCCACGGTTTACGACGAGATCAAGATGGGGCTGGATTACTACGACGTCTCGATCTTTGCCACATTGCCCAGCCTTTATCGTGAAATTGCCGCTGCTCTGCGCCAGGCTTATGGCTTGGAGATTGAGGCGCACGCACTGCCCAAGGTGCTCAGCTTCGGCTCGTGGATCGGCGGCGACCGAGATGGCAATCCCTTTGTCACACCGGATGTGACGCGCGATGCGATTCAGCTGGCGCGCGGTCAACTTCTGCTTTATTACCAGCGACAACTCGATGAGATTTGCGATCTGCTGACGGCAAGCACACAGCAGGTTGGCTTCAGCGAGGCGCTGCTCAAGCGGCTGGAAGCTTATGTGGAGCAGGTGCACACGCCCCAGGCACAACTCTTCGGCGTTCAGTATGAATTCGAATATTATCGCCGATTCGCAATCTGCCTCAAGGCCCGCATCCAGCGAACTCTGGAAGTATCAGAGCAGCCAGGCCGTGAGAGCGCCACGCTGCCTGTGATGGGACACACGCTAGCGCGCAGCGAGGAGAGGCTGGCGCAGGTTCTACCGGCTTACCTTTCAATTGAGGAATTCCTCGACGATCTGGAGACGCTGCGGGAGTCGCTTCAGGCCAACCGCGGGTTGCGGGTTGCGCGGACGCTGGTTGATCCGCTGATTTTGCAGGCGCGCACATTTGGATTTCATCTGCACACTCTCGACATTCGCCAGCATGCGCGGGTTCACGCAAAGGCATTGCAGGAGGCAATTGCCGACACAGCGGCGCAGTCGCTGCCGGGCGGGTTGTCGGCGGAGAGTGCAAGCGTGCTGGAGACTTTCCGCGTGGTAGCGGAAATCAAAAACAGTTGCACGCCCGAGGCAATTCGCCAGTATGTGATCAGCGGCGCATCCACAGTGGAAGATGTGCTGGCCGTGGTGCGTCTGGCGCGCCTGGGCGGCGTGAAATTGGAAGGGGATGGACGCGACCCCGGCTTGATGCCGGTGCCGCTCTTTGAATCCGTTGAAGACTTGCGCAAGGCGCCATCCACTTGCCGCGAGTTGTGGAGCAGGCCCGACTATCGCAAGCTGATGGCCACCTGGGACAACTGGCAGGAGGTCATGCTGGGCTACTCCGACTCCAACAAGGATGGTGGCATGCTGACCAGCACGTGGGAGATCTTCCGCGCGCATCGCGACCTGCACCGCGTGGCGCGCGAAGTTGGCGTGAAGCTGCGCATCTTTCACGGCCGAGGCGGCACGGTGGGGCGCGGCGGAGGGCCTACGCATCGCGCGATCTTCGCGCAGCCGATGGATTCCTTCGAAGGGCAGTTGCGGATTACCGAACAGGGCGAGGTGTTGAATTTCAAATATGCCGACGAAGTATTGGCAGAGCGCAGTTTGGAGCTGATGATTGCCGCCTCGCTGGATGCGCTGGCGCGGCCTAATGCGCGTGACCAGGCGGGACACTTCACCGGCGTTCTCAGGCCGGAGTGGGAGACGGCGCTCGACGAGCTGTCCAGCATGGCCTACGAGTTTTATCGCAAACACATTATCGAAGACTCGGGTGTCGTGACTTATTTTGAGCAATCCACGCCGGTGGGCGAGCTGGAGCATGCCAAGATTGGTTCGCGGCCTTCGCGCCGTGGTGAGTCAAACCGGCTCGCCGACCTGCGCGCCATTCCGTGGGTCTTTGGGTGGACGCAATCTCGAATGATGCTGGCCGCGTGGTTTGGCGTGGGGTACGCGCTGGAGAGATTTCTAGAGCGGCCCGGCGCACTTGCGCTGTTGCAGACCATGGCCCGCGAGTTTCCGTTGTTCATTGACCTGCTGCGCAACGTGGAACTGGCACTGGGCAAGGCAGACATGGGCACGGCGCGGCTCTACTCCGAACTGGTGGAGGATGCTGCGCTGCGCGAGCGCGTCTACGAAATGTGTGTGGCTGAGTTTCACCGATCAGTGCGCGCGCTGCTGGCTGTGACACAGCAGAAGGAGTTACTGGAATCGAATCATGTGCTGGCCCGGTCGATCAAATTGCGCAATCCTTACGTCGATCCCATGCACTTAATTCAAGTAGACATGCTGCGCCGCAAGCGCGCCGGAGAAGATACACCTGAGGTCAACCGGGCCATTGCGGCGACCATCAGCGGAATTGCGGCGGGGCTGAGGAATACGGGTTGAGTAAACCTGTACGCACTACCGAGGAAAAGCTAAGAGCTTATGTCTCGGCTGCCGAGACCGAGCATTTGACCACGCTAGGCTGCGGAGTTGCGCGCACAGCTAGCCGCGCTCAGCGCCGAGTGGAAAGAATTGATGATGCAGTTGGACAGCTAGGCCACGCTCTCGTGATTCGATGACAGCCGCTCGATTTAGTGTTTCTCGGCGGACGGGTGTTCCGTTATAGTAACGTCAGGTTCGAGGCAACCGCATAAATCCCTTGAAATGCGGAGATTGGGGAGCAATAATGACTGTGTCATCCAACCCGAGAGGGTACGCATGGTGACTACTCGACCGATCGACCTGCCAGATTTCAGTGACCCGCCAGTGGTGGAGACTGTTCTGTCCGTGCATTTTGATCCACTGTCGGCGCTGCGAACTGCTCATTTTGGCCTGTACTGGGGGGAAGTGCGTGGCCGATTTCCAATCACCGAGGAACGCGGTGAGCTGCCCTCGCTGGTAGAGCGGTCTCCAGAACAACCTCAGCCCTCCGTGGGTATTCAGTTTCAGGCGCTTGAGGCCCCGCCGACGCCAAGATTTTGGTTTACAGATGAACGCGGAACGGAGCTCATCCAAATTCAGAGGGACCGTTTCCTCAAAAACTGGCGCAAGACGGGTGAGGGTGTCCTTTATCCGCGATATGAACGAGTGCGCGAAGGCTTCGACAAGGATTTCGCCGACTTTGCCCAATTTGTGTCTCGCAACCAGCTAGGCGCCATCCGCAACAAGCAATGTGAGGTGACGTATATCAATCACATCCCGGCGGGGCAGGGTTGGGAGAAATATGCTGACATTGAAAAGGTTTTCACTGTGTGGCGGCAACCCCTGTCAACCTATCCGGGGCGAGTTCAGGATCTAACATTTCAAGCACGATTCCCGATATATGATCATAACGGCGGGTTTGCCGGACGCCTTCACGTTGCGCTTCAGCCAGTGATGCGTCTCTTGGATGGTACTCCGATGTTTTTACTCGAACTAACGGCGCGAGGGCAGGTGGGGGAAGGGACTGACTTCTTTGATCTGGGCCGTGAATGGATCGTCCGCTCTTTCACTGAGCTGACAACCACGTCTATGCATAAGATTTGGGGCAGGAGGAACTAGCTATGGCAACACTTGCTTTCCCCGCATTTCTAGCGACGGCAGCGTTGACTCAGAATGACCTTGAGCCTCGTTGGGAGCATTCTGCGGCGAGTTCTGCGGCTTTCACGAGGCCGAAGGAACGAGCATTCGTGTTCCCATCCAGAGGAAAGACATGCCAAATCGTCGTAACAACGAGTCAGGCAACTGCGCCAGCATGGGTCGAACCATTGATTTCTGCCATTATGGGGATCCAGACCCTTCCTGAGAATTGGGATTCCTATGGGGGGAAGAAGGTTAATCGCGACCTCATCAGCCAATCGCTTTCCGTTCTTGGACTGATTATGGATGTAGCCTCGCCTGCCCCCTCGGTCGTTCCACTGGGAGACGGCGGGCTTCAACTCGAGTGGCACAGAAACCAGCAGGATTTGGAAATCACTTTTCCTGCGGATGAGTCACCGCAATTCTTTTATCTGAATAGGTCAACGGGCGTGGGGCAGGAAGGTTTTGCGAGCGATGTCGCGAGTCTTGCGCAATTAATACGGAACATTGCTTGACATATGTCGCCGCCCGTCTATCAGGACAACGCATCAATCCGCGATGAAGTGAGGTTATTCCGCCGCGTTCATGTCTCACTGCTTGTTAGAGATGACGACACCGGCTTGGCTCGCGTCTCGTCGGGAGCGTTCAAGGACAAGGACCTTTCAGTACACATTGATTCTGTCTTGGCGGAGATTGGACGATCCATCGAATCATGTCTTCATAATTTCAATTCCCACAGGCTCGTGTCCCTTACTGCGGCGGATGCCAGACAGTTCAGTCAGGCAGTCTGCCGTGATCCGCTCCCGACTGACCAATCACACGGCTTGGTATATGGCTCCAAGAACAATACAAGTATTTGTAACGGATTACGTGACGCTGCGATATGGGTAATACCTACGACGGCGCCTCGTTATGATGATATTGAGGTGGAGAGGCGCAATTTGGGAATTTAGGAGGTGGGGTTTCGCACACGCAAAAACCTCTTCCCGCTTGCAACC
>JBAPYY010000648.1:0-1797 GCA_049284975.1 Occallatibacter sp. | reverse complement strand
AAGAGATCGATATGATCGGTCCGCAAACGCTTGAGAGAAGCCTCCGCCACGGCTTTGATATGTTCGGGCCGGCTATTGGTGTCGCCGCTGCGCTTGCCGGTCTCAAGATCAATGTCGAAGCCGAACTTCGTTGCAATTGTTACCTTGTCTCGGATTGGCTTGAGTGCCTCGCCCGCCAGTTCTTCGTTCGCGAACGGCCCATAGGCTTCCGCCGTATCGAAGTGGGTGACGCCAAGATCATGGGCGGAACGAATCAACTGAATCATTTCGCCCTTGTCGCCTGCCGGGCCATAGGCTGCGGTCATGCTCATGCAGCCGAGGCCGATTGCTGATACTTCAAGATTCTTACCTAACCTGCGCTTCAGCATTGATTCGTCCAAATTTATGTTCAGAGCCACACGGGACCGTAAATGACCTAGAGGCTGTTTCATAACCGGGTCGGCGCTTTGCGAGACCTTCCCTCAGGGGCTAAACAGGCTGCGGAAAAACTCGATATTTTGAGTGAAATTGGCGGAAAGCGTTTATCCGGGGCTGAAGCCCGCGTTAGTTTTGCAAGCTTTATGCGGGGGTTGAAACCCCCGCCTCCCTCCGTTAAAGAGTTTTTCCGCAACCTGTAAAGCCCGCGAATTTACTTGCTCCTGGGCGGCACGACTGAAGTCGTGCCCTTTCAAAACCAGGTTATGCAACAACTTCTAATCAAATCCCGTGACTACTGGTTGCTTTCTTCGAACAATTTCTTAGCAACGGTGATTGCAGACATAGCGCTTGGCCATCCCGAGTAGAAGGCCATGTGCGTGATGAGTTCCACGATTTCTTCCTGCTTCAGGCCGTTCTCGACTCCTCGTTTCAGATGGAAGGGAAGTTGTTCCGTTGCGCGGAGAGCGATGAGAGCGGTGATGGTGGCAAGGCTGCGGTCACGCTTGGAAAGCGCGCTTCTCTCCCAGACATCGCCGAAGAGAACATCGTCTGTAAGGCTCACGAGCTTGGGAGAGAAGCTGCCGATGAGTCTTTCCGCACCGGTTGGATGTGTTTGGTTTGCCATCAATATTCCTTTTACTCGGATTTGAGAGAAGCCATGTCGATGGAGAAACGGTATTTCACATCGGACTTCACCATTCTCTCGAAGGCTTCGTTGACTTTTTGGATGGGGATGACCTCGACGTCGGCGGTGATGTTGTGCTGGCCGCAGAAGTCGAGCATCTCCTGGGTCTCTGGGATGCCGCCAATAAGTGAGCCGGAGAGGCTGCGGCGGCCCATGAGCAGCGCGAAGGCAGAAACCGGCAGCGGCTTTTCCGGCGCGCCAACAAGAGTGATGTTGCCGTCGATGCCGAGCAGATTGATGTAGGCGTTGATGTCGTGATCAGCGGCGACGGCGTCTAGGATGAAGTCGAAGCTGCCGGCGTGCTTTTGCATCTCATTGGCATTGCGGGAGAGAACGACTTCATCAGCTCCGAGGCGAAGCGCGTCTTCTTTTTTGCTGAGCGAAGTGGTGAATACTACCGTGTGCGCTCCGAGCGCATGAGCGAACTTCACGCCCATGTGGCCCAATCCGCCGAGGCCAACTACACCAACTTTCTTGCCCTTGGTGACGCCCCAGTGGCGCATGGGCGAATAGGTTGTGATTCCGGCGCAGAGCAAGGGAGCGGTCCCGGCGAGGTCAAGATTCGTGGGCACACGGAGGACAAATCGCTCGGTGACGACGATGCTCTCCGAGTAGCCGCCGTAGGTGACTCCTCCCAAATGCTTGTCGGGTAAATTGTAAGTAAAGGTCGGATTGGGGCAGAACTGCTCGAGTCC
>JBAPYY010000647.1:0-2949 GCA_049284975.1 Occallatibacter sp. | reverse complement strand
TCTCAGCCCATAGAGGCTTTCTGCATATCGGGCCACGATTGGTGATCGTCCCAAGTAGATTGAAAATGTGGTTTGATTCATTCCTCGACTGCAGCACTCACGCTCGAAGTCATATCGCGAAAGAAGCGGCCCGCGCTCGCGGAGCACATCGAACTGGATCATCTCAGCAGGGCTCAGAGTTGAGCTTGGATTAAGGGTCTCGCCACACGTGACAATCTGCGAAAGCGCCTCGCAGGTGCATGCTTGCCGACAAAACTCGATAACAATTTCCGACGGCGGCGCATAGCCCATACCGCGCGGGTCAGCTGAGATAGCTGCACGCAATTCCGAGACGTGTACTCTTGGTGCAACTGTGAAGACTTTTCGCACCAACGTTATTAGGTGATTGCGTTTCAAATTGTCAAGCCAAAACCAGGTGTTGTGCTTATCTAACGCGCGATAGCCATCATATTTCTGTAACAGCGCCGACACGAATCGATCATCAGCGTCATGGCCAGTCAAATCGCTTAGTCGACTGCAGAGGTCTGCCACCGTCGAGATCCCGAAGTGCGAAACCGCACTCCGAGCGAGTCTTGAAATTAGCCTAGATAAACCGATCTGGTCAGAACGAACGAGAGTTCGTGCGTCTTTCGTTCCTTCGAGTGCAAGGCCCGCTGATAATCCAAAAGTTTCAGCGGCGTTGATGGCTCCGTCGAGAAGAAAGGTTCCAGAGATTAGGCCGCGCCTCCGAAGGAGCCGGCAGGCTTCTGATTCTGTTACGGGCAACCTTCTATTGAGGACGACCAACACACGATCAAGGATAGGAGTGAAAGGCTTTGATCTCCGTAGGGAGTCAGCAATCGGAGTAACAATCTGTCTAACGCGCTCCCTTGTGATGCTGTTTTTGTCGCCGACCGCTTGCAGCGTAGATGTTCCTCCTCCGTCCCACCCGCAGTACTGCATAAAGATGTTCCCTCTGCGAGAATCCACTACGGTGCCAACCAGCTGCAGCAGTTCCTTATCGAGAGTGATCTTGAGCCGAGCAGATATGGCCCTCCGGGCGCGTTGAATCAAGGAGACGGCATCATCGGGATTTGTGTCGAACTCTCGACCAACTAGTCTGTGAGCAACAGCATATAGATGACTTGACGGTGGGAGGCGTGGCTCCCGAGTTACAGCGTTGGCGTAATCAACGATCGGTTCCAGGTACTGGCGAAGGCGGGGGTCGTTACAGCGAATCGTCCCGGCTACCCTCATGTCGCGCAGACGTTCTGCCCACCGGGTGAGTGCTTGCGAGGGGAGCGCATTTTCATTGATTCTCTTGAGATTTGCATCGCTAGATGTTCGGAACGTCTCAAGGGAGGCAAGCAAGTCGACGAGAGAGCGAATTCCAAACCCAGAGATCTCTGAGAGAAAGTTGCTGGCTGTCAGTTCCTTCCAATGTGATGGCGCGGGGATGGTGCCTGACTCAAGAGCGTTGTTCAAAGAGTTGAACGTCCTTAAGCTAAGCTCGAGCATGTCGAGCGTCAAGGATTCAGGCAGAGGTGGGAATCTGATTTGTTCGAGAAGAGGAGATGATCTTTGTAGCGCGATGTAGCTGACGATCGCATTTCCACAGGCATTACACTCTTCTCTTGTGAGCGAATTCCAGACGGACTCATCAAGGTCGGCTAGTTTTGCATAGCGCGCCCGGATGTGAGGCGCGACGGTGTTAGGAGTTGGCACTTGGAGGAGTGGTCCTAGGGCTCCCGGAGCAATTGCCGATCCGAAGCGGGGATATCGTGAAATGGGCATCCCTCTAACTACGCCACGTACAGGGACGCAGCCCTCCGAGCTAAGCGGTTCATTGTCTCCCGAATGTCGAATATAGGTTCGCCCGCATCAAGGTATTCATCCCGCGCGTTAAGTTCGGAGGCGAGGGCGACGGCATATTCTGAAAACGCTACCTCATAAGCAAGCCGACGGAATCCAGGATCGTCGATGGATAGGGTTCCTCTCGCCGCACTGAGTTGTGGGTGGTCAAGGTTAACGTAGATTGTTCGTTCGTCTGGCGTATATTGCGCGCGATGAGATTCTCTCCCCATATTCTTGAATTTCACAGAGAACCCGCCGCGAAGTGTTTTCTGCTTTTCGGAGGTCGAAGAGGGTCTTCCCCGTTCCTCTCCCTGTGCATTTGGGATAATCTTCGGCTGCAGGTCCCTCGGAACTTGGCCGCCGTCCCTCGACCCCTCGCCGTTAGAACCGGGTCCCCCGGTGGCATCGGCCACCTCGGCCAGTATTTCGCCACCCCGGAATAGCTCTAACTCCTCGTCAACCTCGCTCTCACCAGGTGCCCTATTCTTATCAACTGCTCCTTTGGATTTCGCGCGCACCTTCGAGACACGTTGTCTAAAAGCCTCAAAGTCCTCGTTTATAAGACGGGCGATGTCAGAGGCCTGTTCGGCTAATTTTCGCGACTCCTCCGTCGCCCGGCGGTCCCTTTCGTTCTCGGCAAGTTCCTTTCGGACCTGTTCGATTGATCTGCCAACGAAGGCGTAGGTGAACTGAACTAGCTCATTACTGGCGTTCAGACGCATTGATCGGCTCAGGTCGAACGGGGGGATCGGGGAGGAGTCATCATCGAATCGCGGGACATCGACATCGCCGAAGATGTATTGGGCCATCTCACGGTTTTCGCTGCCAGCGAGAGTTGTTTCGTGCCATACGCCGTTGGCAAATATCGACACACCGCGTAATTCGGCATCGAGCGGTATTTTGGAAACCTTTATAGTCAATAAAACGTCGCCGAGCTTTTCAAGCATGGGTCCTTCCGGACGAAAGTGCCGTTCAAAACTGATCGGTGGGTCGGAATACTCGCATTCGTAATTGTTGACAATTACCGTGCAGTTTTTCGGCCAGTGGGCCAGATGGCGTTCGACGTAGTTGATGATGCCTGCCTGATCCAGCGACTTTAAATGTATTCCTCTAACC
>JBAPYY010000646.1:0-1668 GCA_049284975.1 Occallatibacter sp. | reverse complement strand
GTTTCCAATCAGGCCAAGGCTTGTCGATGATCCGGAATCATCTTCGCACTAGCCGATGCGGGACTACAGAGGCGAACTCTTGTCGACCTCGCGCACGATGAAAAAGGGTCGGGAAGCGCTACCGGACTGGCCAGCAACATAGTCACGCAAAGCGGCGGTCTGTTCGTCTGTACAAGGCGCGCCGCTGGTTTGCGAGCAGGTCAGAGTGCCATCCGGCCCGCCCAGTTGCACAGACCCAATCATGGCAATCGGCTTGTGCATCCGGCGGCCGGTTACGACCATCCGGTTTATGTCCTGAACATCTGCTGCGGTGCAGGCCGATTTTTCAGCGCCCGCCATGCACTTGATGCCATGACCGGAAGACGCCGTTGCGCCTGGCCCACCTGTTTTGGCCTTGCTCTGTGCCACAAGTGGGATGGCCACCATGGCCAGAACCGCGCTTGCAATGGTCAGGTTTCTTCTCATATTCATCATCTTTCTCCGTTTCTGCGGGCAGTCCCCGTGGCCTGAGGGGCTTCAATGTCGCACGAGAAAGTGCCGAGCTTTGAGAGATTTGTGCCTGGGGCCCGTTCAGCGTGGAGAAGCGGTACAGCGGAAGAGTACATCACCGGCGGATTCACCCGTCAAGACAATAAATACGTCCCGAAGGTATCGCGCGGGTGCCGCATGTCGGCCAGTCTGGGTACGTTGCCCGGATGATTCAGGATATTTGGCCCCAAGATGTTTGCTTCGTAACGGTCTGCCTTAGCCCTTTGCCGCAGCCTTTCCTTGGCCGTTAACCCGTGAATCAACGCGATTTCGACGTACAATCAGAGAGGACCGGCAGACTGCGGAGAGGTGGCCGAGCGGTTGATGGCTCCGGTCTTGAAAACCGGCATACTCGAAAGGGTATCGGGGGTTCGAATCCCTCCCTCTCCGCCACAGAGTCTTTAACATCGACAATTTATCGTCTATTTTTCAGCCAAGCTCGCGTTTCCGGCCGAATTTCTGGATCTTTGCGCGGAAAGGATGCCGGAGAGAATTCTCAGCCCGATTCAGTTGGCCGATAATCCCCTGCGATTCTCTGAACTCGAATCCGGCGGATCCCTTCGATTGATGCCCCGTACGGACGCAGAGAATTTCAAATCCGTTCTTTGCGACGAAACTTAGCCTCTGATCGGCTAAGTTTCTCAGCGGTCCGATGCAACAGGTCGATATTTGGCGACGCACGAATTTAATTTTGTCGAGGGACAACTTGCTGATCCAATTCCTGCCAGTCTGCTGGACGTCCCTCCCACAGGAGCCGCCTAGCCGCTACGCATCATATTTGGTCGCTCGTTTGGCTTACCCATCCCTTCGGCTAACACTTTTCCATACTTTGCGCGAAACAAGTCTTTCGGCCTGCCCCGCGCAAAGTGTCTGCCGCAGCAATTTCTGCGCTGCCATTGCTTCCTAGTTGACCGTGCATGACGTTCCGTTGAGCAAGAACGCCGTGGGAATTGCGTTGGTCGTGCCCCATGTGCCATTGAATCCGACACCGGTAACGCTGCCTCCGGCGGGAATGGAGCCATTGTACGGTTCATTGGTCACCGTCACGTTTGCGCCGCTCTGGGTCTCCACGCCGCTCCAGAGCTGCGTGATCGTCTGTCCGTTCGCAAACGCCCACGTCAGCGTCCAGCTACTCAAGGC
>JBAPYY010000645.1:0-4629 GCA_049284975.1 Occallatibacter sp. | reverse complement strand
AATATGGTGCTGCTTCGCGAGACGCCCGAGGAGCGCGGACTGCCAGCGCCGGAAGTGAACCCGAGAAATGTTTACGCGGACGAAGACGAAGCCGCCGGCGGAAAACGGGCGCGCGTCGGGGCGATCTTGCGGCCATTGCTCACAAGTTTTCCTTTCTGGATGGTGTGTGTGCTGGCGTTTGGAACGACCATGCTGCGGGAGACATTTAACCTGTGGACGCCAACATATTTTGTCCAGTTTGCAGGACTTACGTCGAGCGTGGCAGCCAGCCGCAGCGCGCTCTTCCCGCTGTGCGGCGGCATCTCTGTATTGCTGATGGGCTTCCTGAGCGACAAACTCGGCCCCAACGGGCGCAACATCCTGATCGTGATGGGGATGACGGGCTGCACGGTGTGCCTGGTGCTGATGGGCCGTGTGCCCGATCACGGCGGAGCATGGGCGCCGACCGTTCTTGTTGGCCTCGTCGGCTTCATGCTGCTGGGGCCGTACTCGTATCTGGCCGGCGCCATGTCGCTTGACTTCGGCGGTGAGCGCGGCAGCGCCACTGCGGCGGGAATCATTGACGGATTCGGCTATTTGGCGGGATGGCTCTCTGGCGTCACGGTGGCGCGGATCGCCGTTGACTTCGGCTGGCGCAGCGCATTTCTTTGTCTTGCCGGGGTTTCGCTGCTCACTGCATTGGTGGGGCTGGTGCTAGCGGTGCATCAGAGAAAACATAATATGCAGACTGCTTGATAAATTGGAGCGGTGCGTGGCGAGCGCGTTTGGCACTCCCACGCAAGTCTGCATCTTTGGCCTAGCGGAGTTCTAATTCTCATTGTGATCTAAATGAAGGGATTTCTCGGCAGTGGTGTGGTTTTCGAATAGGCGGCGATACACACCCGTAAGCGACGGAACCCGTTGTGCTAGACTTCTCGCATTATGCAAACCAAGACGCACCCACTCGCAGAGGTCTTTGGCTTTCCTACGGACAACGATTCCCCTACGGCTGCACGGTACCGGCTCAAAAAACTCTGCCCGTACAACAACAAGATTCCCAATTGCACGAAGGACAAGGCGAACGATCCCCTTGGGGTGTGTAGCGTTTTCGAGGGCGACCATCTGGCCATCACTTGTCCGATTCGCTTTCGTGAGAATTGGATCATCGCCGACGATGGGGCGGATTTCTTCTTCCCGCCGAAGGCGAGATGGACGTCGCTCACTGAGGTTCGCCTAAAAGACAAGCACGGCAAATCGGCCGGGAACATAGACCTCGTTCTCGTCTCATATGACCGCAACGGAAAAGTCACAGATTTCGGTGCGCTTGAGGTTCAGGCGGTCTACATCTCGGGAAATGTTCGTAATCCGTTCGAGCACTACATGAAGGACCCAGCAGGACGCGGGAATATGAACTGGCGCGGCAGACCGAACTATCCGGGGCCGGACTATCTCTCGTCATCCCGCAAGCGACTTGCTCCGCAGCTCATTTTCAAGGGTGGAATTCTAAATACGTGGAAGAAGAAAACGGCGGTTGCCCTCGACCAAGGATTTTTTGACACGCTCCCCAAACTCACCGAGGTACCGAAGCAAAAGGCCGAGATGGCATGGCTCATCTACGACCTAGACCACGACAAAAGAACGAATCGCTACACGCTGGAACGCAAGAAGATCGTTTACACAGCTTTTGACGAGTCGCTCAACCAGATCACTCGTTCTGACGCGGGCGAGGTAGGCGACTTCATGGCGCTCTTGCAAGAGAAGCTCGACGACAAGCTCAACAACGGAACAGCTCCCATAAATCAGACAATCGATGAAGTGTTCTAATGCATATATGAAGCAAATGCCTCTTTGGGCTGGTGACGATCACCGGGCAGCTTATGTCGTGAATGTTGCGCAGATTCCTCAGCGCAGCCCATTCCGCTATCCAGGCGGAAAAACATGGCTTGTGCCTCGCGTTAGACAGTGGCTCGGGACGCTCAATAATAAGCCTCGATTTTTCATTGAGCCCTTCGTGGGCGGAGGCATCGTCAGTCTCACCGTGGCTTTCGAGAATCTGGCAGATCAAATCATCCTAGTTGAACTCGACAAGGATGTAGCCGCTCTCTGGCAGACGATGCTATCAGATGACAATGATTGGCTTACTGAGCGAATCGCAGAATTCGATATGACGCTTGAGTCGGTCCGCGAGGAACTCTCGGTCCAGCCAACTGACACGAAACGCCACGCATTTCAGACACTTTTACGGAATCGCACAAATCACGGTGGCATTCTCGCGCCCGGAAGTGGCGTATTAAAGCATGGAGAAAATGGTAAAGGAATCAAATCGCGCTGGTACGCGCATACTCTATGCAAACGCATCACAAATATCAAGCATGTTCGGGACAGGATTACGTTCATTCATGGCGACGGCATTGAGGTAATCAAAGAATATGCCCCGCAGAAGTCGGCCGCATTTTTTATCGATCCACCCTATACTGCTGGGCGGAATGGAAAGCGGGCAGGAACACGCCTTTATACGCACAATGAGCTTGATCACGAGGAGCTCTTCAGGCAGGCGGAAAAGATAAAGGGGGAGCTTCTCATGACCTATGACAACGCAGAAGAAGTAGTACAGATGGCAACCCGCCACGGTTTCATGCAGAAGACGATCTCAATGATGAACACGCATCACGCAACAATGCAAGAACTCATCATTGGCCACGACCTGACATGGATCCCTTCATAACCTTCTAAGCCTTGTCCCCTATTCCCCGTCTACTAACTCGGCTGGCGTGGCCGGAAGTAGCATGTGCCGCCGGCGATGACCGGGGTCCAGATGGAGGAATCGGCGGGCTGCTCGGTGGAACCTAGAAACAACATTCCGTCGGGCGCGAGCACTTTGTGGATGCCAGCCAGCAGAGTTTTGCGCGTCTCCTGCGAGAAGTAGAGCATGACGTTGCGCAGAAAGATCACATCGAAGCGGTCATCGCTGCGGTTGAAGGGCAGCAGTGACGAGCAGAGGTTGGCCTTGCGGAAATTGCACATGCGGCGAATCTCCGGTTTGACCGTCCAGTTCTCTCCGGCGTGGTCGAAGTAGCGAACTACGTGCCGTGCGGGCAGGCCGCGGTTGATCTCAATGCGGTGGTAGCTGCCCCTCTGGGCGCGCTCGATTACCTCGGCGCAGATGTCTGTGCCCTCGATGCGAATGTGCCAGCCGGTGAGCGCAGGAAAATGTTCATGGAGAAGCATGGCCAAACTGTATGCTTCCTGGCCTGAGGAGCAGGCCGCACTCCAGAAGCGCAGAGAACGAAAAGGCAGGCGAGATTCGATCAGCGCAGGCAGCAGCTCTTCGCGCAACAGTTCGAAGGGGCGGCCGTCGCGAAAGAAACTGGTTTCGTTGATGGTCATGGCTTCGGCGATGGAGCGTTCGAGCACAGGATTTTTCCTGGCCTTGAGGTGCTGGACGAGCTCGTCGAGGCGGCTCATGCCCTGGTTGCGCAAGAGCCTGGTGAGGCGTGTTTCGAAGAGATAATCGCGCGACGGGTCGAGCACGTTTTGCGAGAGGCCGAAGACCAGTTGGCGAAGATAGCCGTAGTCCACGCTGGACGAATTTTGCATGACTAAGCCACCGACTCCCTAAGCTCGCGTGCTTCCGTTTGCGCCCTGCTGGTGAGCCGGAGGATTTCAGCCGCGATAGCGTTGAGGGGCAGCACCTTGTGCGCTAATCCCGCGTTGGCTACGGCACCGGGCATTCCCCACACAGCGCTGCTAGCCTGGTCCTGCGCCAGAACGCTGCCGCCATTTTCGCGAATGAGGCGCGCGCCCAACATGCCGTCCGTGCCCATGCCGGTGAGCACCACAGCCAGCACGCCTGCACCGTAAACCGCGGCCGCCGAACGGAAGAGCACATCGGCCGCGGGGCGGCAATGGTTTTCCGGCCGGCCCTGGCTCAGATGCAACGTTGGCGCCAAGCCGACGCGCGGGCCGGAGAGTGCTTCCATGTGCCAGTTTCCCTTGGCGATATAAATTGAGCCGGCACGCACCGGCTCACCCTCGACAGCCTCGCGCACCTGCAACGGGCAGTGACCATTGAGCCGCTCGGCGAAAAGCTTGGTAAAGAGCTCCGGCATGTGCTGCACAATCAGCACGGGAAGCGGAAAGTTCGCGGGCAGGCTCGGCAGCAGAACATCGAGTGCTGCGGGCCCTCCGGTGGAGACGCCGATGACGAGCGCCGTGGGAATCGACTCGACTGGCTGTGATTTGAATGGAGCCACGGGCCCGAGCAGCGGAATGCGCGCGGCAAAGATCGAGGGTTGCGACCGGCTGGTGAGCGCCTGAATTTTGGGAATCAAATCTTGCGTGAGTGTCTGCATGGCCGCCTCGCGGCCCGCTTGCCCGGCGGGCTTGGCCACATAGTCTGAAGCGCCCTGGGCGAGCGCCTCGATGGTCACCTTGGCGCCGCGCTGCGTAAGCGAACTGCACATGATCACCGGCATTCTGTGTCCCAGCGCACGCAACCTCCTGAGTGTCGCCAATCCATCCATCACCGGCATCTCCACATCCAGTACAAGCAGGTCGGGGTGAAGCGTCTCGATCGCGCCCAGGGCAGCTTCGCCATTGGCCGCGGTGCCGGCCACTTCAAGGCCTGTGTCGCTCGTGACCACCGCGCGC
>JBAPYY010000644.1:0-2366 GCA_049284975.1 Occallatibacter sp. | reverse complement strand
ACTACAACCCCTTGACCGGCAAGGCAGCCGATGTTGCTTTTGGCGGACAAGAGAATCCTTACGGGTTCTATGTTCAGGATGACTGGAAGACTAGGACGAACCTTTCCTTCACGGCATCCCTGCGCTGGGACGATTTTACAAACCACATACCCTGGGGAAACAGCGGGTTCCAATTCAGCGCTCTGGCACTGGGAACGGCAGGCACATTCACTCAGCAGGTTGCGGACGCTACCGTCGGCGTAGTCCCCAAGGTGTTTGCCAGAGACATGACGAATATCTTCAGCCCGCGCATTGGGTTCTCGTGGGATCCGTCCAAGCGCGGAAACACGGTCATACGCGGCGGAGTTGGCGTTTATCACGACTGGATTGCGATGGGCCAGACGGTCGACCAAACCCGTTTGAACCCACCGGGCGTAATCAGCGCAACATTCTATTCCGGTGGTACGGGAATCCAGCCTATTTTCGGACTTGCGCCTTCCGGAACCTATCCTTTCAACTTTACTTTGCCAACCATCCCTCCATCGGGGATAAACGCATCTGGAGGTCTTGTTGGAACCCAGCCCGCCGTGGATTCTCTTGACCGGAACATGGTGCCGCCCCTTGCGGTGAACTATGTTATCAGCATCGAACGCCAGTTGCCATATAAGCTGGTTGCCGGCGCCAGCTACTCCGGTTCGAAGAGCTACGACCAATTGACTGGCATGGACGTGAACCGGTACGCAGGGGGCGCGGTAATCACCGGCAGCGGCTCAAGCGCCAGCGAAGCCGTCACCCGGCTGAATCCGAATTTTGGCCCCATCACCTATGTGACCAACAAACGCTACTCCAACTACAACGCGATGATTCTGACTCTCCGAGGAAGACAGGGAAACAGGGGCAATTTCCAGGCTTCTTACACCCTTGCACAGGCCAAGGACTATCCCGAGGAGAACACGCGCTTTGACCAGGACACAGGCAATATTCCCGACCAGAACGCCTATTTCAGTTACTACGGAAATGCGAATTATGATGTCCGTCAGCGCTTCTCGGCTTCCGGGCAGTATACGATCCCGGGCATGAAAAGCGGGATCGAAAAAGTCTTGACTTCGGGCTGGGAACTGAGCAGCATCGCGGCTGCCCAGACTGGCTCGCCTTTCTGGGTCTACAACACGAATCCGCCAACCGCTCCAGTCTATCCCGGCGATTACAACCTCGACGGCCTCAACTGGGATGTGCCAAACTTGCCCACCACCAACTACACCGGATCGCACAGCCGCGCAGCTTTTGAAAAGGGATTGTTCACGGCCGCAGATTTTCCGGCTCCAGCACTGGGCACGGAAGGGAACGAACCGCGCAACATCTACACTGGCCCCGGCATGTTCCAGCTCGATGCCAGCCTGCTGAAAAACACTCATCTCCCTCACCTGGGTGATCAGGGTAACTTGCAACTCCGGTTTGATTTCATCAACGTGATTAACCGCGTAAACCTCGGTCCGGTGGATGCCAATATGGCCGATGGAACTTTCGGACATTCCACGACCGCCTTACCCGCGAGAGCTCTGCAAATGGGCGCCCGCTTCGCATTTTGAGGTTTGAATTTTCTTGAGCGACGAGCCGGGATTCCATCTCGGCTCGTCACTTTTCTTTTGCCAGATCGCTGTGCGTCGCCAAACAGCGATCTTCTGCGTGAGTTAGTTGGAGTCACAGTTACAGGCAGCTCCGACGATCCATTCATTTTCAGATCCATCAACCAGTTGATTTTTAGTGTAGCGCATCAGACAAGGCGAGAGATAATAACAGGCATGCGATTCACCGTTCGGCTTGGAGTTCTGGCTACACTGCTCATTGCCCACTGTTTGGTGGCTGCACAGATGGCTGGCACGCAGACCACGACAGATAGCATAGGACTCATCGCTTCGGCGCTGCGGGCGGACCAATTTGATAAGGCGCTCGAGCGCCTTCAGCCGGAACTAAAGCGGAGCCCGAAGAACGTGCAACTCTGGACCCTGCAGGGCATCGCGCTCTCCGGCAAAGGAGCAAAGAAAGATGCGCTGGGCGCCTTTTATCACGCGTTGGGGATTTCGCCGGATTATTTACCTGCGTTGGAAGGCGCGGCGCAGATTGAGTACGAGAACAGCGGTAAAGATACGGTTGCGTTATTACAACACATACTGAAACTACGTCCCGGCGATCTGACCAGCCACGCCATGCTGGCGGTGGTAGCTTACCGGCGCGGCGACTGTGCTACTGCGGTTTCGCACTTTGAGCAAAGCGGTTTACTCCTCGACTCCCAACCCGGAGCTTTGCAGCAGTATGGGGATTGTCTGGTCAGGTTGAAGGAGACAGAGAAGGCGATTACCGTCTTTGAACGCGATCTGGCTCGGCCG
>JBAPYY010000643.1:0-7210 GCA_049284975.1 Occallatibacter sp. | reverse complement strand
GCCAGGGCCAGTATCATGTGTTGCCAGGCAAAACTGATCCGGGAGATTTTGAAGATTGTCTTCCAAAAACACCGGCTCGCATCTGCCAGGGCGCAACGGGAACTGCGCACTGCTACGAGCCCCCAAGCGACAAGGACTACATTTTCGGTCTGCAGCCCAAGGCCACGCCGGTAGGCCAACTCGACGGAAACGAACTCACGCTGTTCTCAGCAATGTTTTCCGGCTGCGGCAGCGGAACCCTGACTGGTTTCTCCCTGCTTACGATCAGAAACGGCGAGTTTGTGAACCTGCTGCCCAAGGTCGAACTCACTAACCAAAGCGAATACAAGCTATGGAGCCTGCCGCAGTTTTCCAGCCTACCTGTCTTAGTGACTGCAGATTATATTTGGGACGCTGAGACCATGCAGAAGTCAAACTATAAGAAGGAGACACACTTCGCGTCTCACCGTTATCGTGTTGAAGCGTTTGTCTTCGATGCGAACAGCCACCGGTATCTTCAGAAAGCTCACTACGAAACCACGAAAAAGTATCCCGGCTTGGACGATGTGGATGAGATCAAGGTCCTGGACGCCGAAAAGACTGTCATCCTTGCCAAACTACGGCAGAATCCGCCCAATTGAACTGTGTTTAGACTCGACGAATCACATCCGGCGGCCGGTTTGAGCTGCCGCCAGCACCGCAAGCGATACCCTCCATCGTCTACAATGGCCCATATCCTAGCCGTGGAGGCTCGCCCTGTTTTCCACCTTTGCCAACTGTCTCAACTCCACTTCCAGCCAGCTGCATTGGCCTCCCATGCCGCTTGCCTATATTGCTTTTGCGCCCCATAACGGCCTGCTCCACGCGCTGAAGATGCAGTATGCCGACCAGACCTTCAAGGGTCTCTATCACTGGAACTGGTTTGATCTGACGATGCTGCTGCCCTATTTTGCGGTGATGATCGCCCTCTCGTACTACGGCATTCATCGCTACACCATGTGCTACAACTACTACAAATACAAAAAGAACTATCATCCCGATCCGCCGCAGCACTTCGAGGAGTTGCCGCGCGTGACCGTGCAATTGCCTATTTTCAACGAGCAGTTCGTTATCGACCGGCTGATTGAGGCGGTCTGCGCCATGGAGTATCCGCGCGAGAAACTGGATATTCAGGTGCTGGATGACTCGACCGACGAAACCCAGCAGGTGGCCGCTGACATTGTGGCGCGTTACGCGGCGCTCGGCCATCCTATCACTTATATTCACCGCACCAATCGCTACGGCTTCAAAGCTGGGGCCCTGGACGGCGGCCTTAAAGTGGCCAGGGGCGAGTTCGTGGCCATGTTCGACGCCGATTTTGTTCCCCAGCCGGACTGGCTCATGAAGGTGATCCATCACTTCGCCGAACCGAATATCGGCATGGTGCAAACCCGCTGGACTCACCTCAACCGCAACTACAGCATGTTGACCCAGATCGAGGCCATCCTTTTGGACGCGCACTTTGTGATGGAGCAGGGCGCGCGCAGCCGTTCCGGAGAATTCTTTAACTTCAACGGCACCGCGGGCATGTGGCGCCTCAAAGCCATTGTCGATGGCGGCGGCTGGCAGCACGACACCCTCACCGAAGACACCGACTTGAGCTACCGTTCGCAGATGGCGGGCTGGAAATTCAAATACCTGCCCGATGTCGAGTGCCCTTCCGAGCTGCCCATCGAGATGACCGCCTTCAAGACGCAGCAGGCGCGCTGGGCCAAGGGACTCATCCAGGTCTCCATCAAAATACTTCCCATCGTCTTCAAGTCCGGCATTTCGGGGCGCAACAAGCGGGAGGCGGTCCAGCACCTCACGGCCAATTTGAGTTACCCGCTGATGGTCATCATGACGGCGTTCCTGCTTCCAGCCATGGTTGTGCGTTTCTACCAGGGCTGGTTCCAGATGCTGCTGATTGATTTTCCGCTCTTCACTGCCTCCACTTTTTCCATCGCTGTCTTTTACATCATGGCGGAACGCGAACTCTACCCCAAGACCTGGAAGAAGACCTTTCTTTATTTACCCTTCCTGATGGCTCTGGGCATCGGACTCACTGTCACCAATACCAAAGCAGTGATGGAGGCCCTGGTCGGTATCAAGAGCCCCTTTGTGCGCACTCCCAAGTACCGCGTTGCCAAGAAAGGCGAGAAATCTCAGGCCGCCAAGTACCGCAAGCGTCTGGTGCTGGCTCCGTGGATCGAGCTTGCCATCGGCACCTACTTTTTCATGGCCATCCTCTACACATTTTCCAACCACAACTACTTCACCGCCCCGTTCCTGATTCTGTTCGTCATCGGCTACTGGTACACCGGCCTGATGAGCCTGCTGCAGGGCCGCTTTGAACGCTGGCGGACGGGAGCGGGCCCCGACACAAACGAATCCAGCCCCAAGCCGTTCCCGGTGGGGGTGTGAGGCAATGGACCTTAGCTGACCGACTTGAGTTTCAGCAAGTTCCGCGGCCGGACGCCGGTTGAAAGAGGCGCACATTGCAAGAAAGCATAAGAGACTTTATATTCAATACTCCGTATGTTTACCCAGCTATTGTTATTGCGATAATGTTGTGCGTCGGTAGCCTCATCACAAGCCTCCAGAGCGGCTGGTTCGCTCTCTCCAGGCGCTTCAAGAAGCGTTCAGAGCCTTACGGCGAAACCCGCAGTGCCGGCCCATTCTTCTATACAATACATACTCGCCTCTGGTCCCACTACGGTTATGTGATTCGCATGGTTGCTGCCGACGACGCACTGTATCTTTCAGTGCTCTTTCCCTTCCGTCTCGGTCATCCTCCACTGTGCATTCCTTGGAGTGAAATTACGCTCTCCCGAACAAGACGCTTGTTGCGACCGCGAGTGGCCATCACGTATGTGGCTCTCACTCTCGGTAACAGGGAAAAGATACCGATGCGCATCTCCGAAGGCATGGCGCGCAAGCTAGGAATTCTGGAGCGAATCCCTGATGAATCGACCTCGCTTTGATCATCGTTTAGAAATAGTGACGAATCAGCCCGCGCCCCCTCCGTTACAATAGATATCAACCGCTTGCCGCGCAGAGTCTTGCTTTCCTTCGCCCGCCAGGCGTATCAAAACACTATGCTTGCCAAAAACTTGCCCGAAGCCCTCACCTTTGACGATGTGTTGCTGGTGCCCTCGTACAGCGACGTGGTTCCCGTGCAGGTCAGCACGCAAACCCAACTGACTCGCGATATCGCGCTCAACACTCCGCTGCTCTCCTCGGCCATGGACACTGTGACCGAGTCGCGCATGGCCATCGCCATGGCGCAGCAGGGCGGCATCGGCGTGGTCCATCGCAATCTGACCATCACCGATCAGGCAGGCGAGATCGACAAGGTGAAGCGCTCTGAGAGCGGCATGATTGTTGACCCGGTCACCATCGGCCCGGACCAGATGATCGGCGACGCGCTTGAAGTGATGCGACGCTACAAGATCTCCGGCGTGCCGGTCACACAGGGTCATCGGCTGGTGGGCATTCTTACCAATCGCGATCTGCGCTTTGAAACGCGCACCGACATTCCCATCGGCGACGTGATGACCAAGAAAGACCTGATTACCGTCCCCGTCGGCACCACGCTTGAAGAAGCCGAGCAGATACTGCACGTGCACCGGGTGGAAAAGCTTCTGGTGGTTGACGATCAGTACAACCTCAAAGGTCTGATTACGGTCAAAGACATCCAGAAGAAACTGAAATACCCCAATGCCAGCAAGGATGAAAAGGGCCGCCTGCGTGTGGCCGGCGCCATTGGAGCCACGGGCGACTATCTTGAACGCGCAGCGGAACTGGTGCGCGCACGCGTGGATGTGCTGGCAATTGATTCTGCGCATGGGCACTCGTCGCGCGTGCTGGAAGCGGTGAGCGAAGTAAAGAAGCTCTTTCCGAGTGTGGCTCTGATGGCCGGCAACGTGGCCACTTACGAGGGCGCAATGGCGCTGATTGACGCCGGCGCCGATGTCATCAAAGTCGGCATCGGGCCCGGCTCCATCTGCACTACGCGCATGGTCACAGGCGCGGGGATGCCTCAGATTACCGCTATCGCCGAAGCTGCGCGCGCCGCACGCGAACGCGGAATTCCAGTGATTGCCGACGGCGGCATTAAGTATTCCGGAGAAATCACCAAGGCCATCGCCGCGGGGGCAAGCTCGGTGATGATCGGCTCGCTCTTTGCCGGCGTGGACGAGAGCCCAGGCGAAACCATTCTCTACCAGGGCCGCAGCTTCAAGAGCTATCGCGGCATGGGCTCGCTGACCGCCATGAGCCAGGGTTCGGGCGAGCGATACTTCCAGAGCTCCGACGACCTGGCCAGCGCCGAGTTGGGCACCGAGGGCATCGTCCAGCGCGAACGCGCCAGCCAGAATCGATTGGCCAAGTTTGTCCCGGAGGGTATCGAGGGGCGCGTGCCATACCGCGGACCGCTCGAAGCCATGGTCTTCCAGTTGGTTGGCGGCCTGCGTTCCGGCATGGGCTATCTTGGCTGCGCTACCATCAGCGACTTGCAGGAGAAGGCGCAGTTCGTGCGCATCAGCGGAGCCGGCCTGCGCGAAAGCCACGTCCACGACGTGATCATCACGCGTGAAGCGCCTAACTATCACGTCGAATAACGCGGAAAGCAGACACAACAAAACCCCGCCCAGTCAGGACGGGGTTCGCGTCAATCTTGAATTTCATTCCTGAATTTCAGCCGTCGATGCAGCCCGGCCAATTCCAGCGGGTTCTCAGGCCTTGGCGATCTTGCCGCTCTTGATGCAGCTTGCGCACACTCTGATCCGCTTGGCGTGGCCGTCGATCAGCGCCTTCACTGCCTGCAGATTCACGCTCCAACGCCGCCGTGTGATGTTGTGGGCGTGAGAGATATTATTGCCGAACTGCGGGCCTTTCCCGCAGATGTCGCATACTTGTGCCATTGCTTTGCTCCAAACTTTGTTCTTTCGTGCTGCCGAGCCAGACGCCTTCGAGCTGCCACTTCACATGCGCTCAATCCAGGTCTGTTCAGCAGAGTAGCCGGCGGGGCGCAATAAGACACACGCCTCCGGCAGCTTGCCGAATCTCCATTATACCCGGAATCAGCGCCCGGGGCCAAGCCGCGCCCTCGCCGGGCATTTCATTCAGTCAAAACGATTTCTGCGCAAGGGAGTCCGGTGTCTGCGCAGGCTTTGTCGAACTGCGTCGCTGGGTGCGATTCAGAATTTAGTCCCTTTGTTGAAGTCGGCGGTGATGGCGGCTTCAACGCCCGCCATGCAGGCTGCATCGGAGAAGATAATGCCCAGTTCGCGGTTGTCGTCGAGCGAATCGGTGGAGAAATTCTCCGAGCCCACGAAAAGCTTTGCCTGGGCCGTGCCGTAGTCAGCCAGCACGGTTTTGGCGTGAATGTAATAGCCGGTTTCAGAACTGAAAGTGGCGATGCTCGCCCCTGCGCTCTTCAGCGCGTTGAGAACGGAGGTGTATGCGCCATTCACGTTTTCCTGCACAAGCGTAACCGCGACGCCGCGCTTCAGCGCCGCTTCGACTGCCGACTCAATGCCGGTATCGTCGAATTCCTCCTGCGAGAAGAGCAGGGTCTTGGTTGCGCCATTGATGAGGGCAAGCAGAGCGGAGCGCGAGTTGGTGGGGCTCCAGACAAGATTGTCGCCGGTCGGCGGAGTGATGGTGGCGTTGGTGAAATCTGCGTCAAACGTCGTTTCGATCGCTGCCACGTCGGCAGCGTCGTTGGTGATCACGGCGAAGTCGCGTGTGGTCGAGTACTCGTCCGGCGTGAGGTTGAGGGTCATGATCGCTGATGTGGTCCCATCCACAGTAATGGTTTTCTGGTGGGTGCATTTGTAAATAGGGTTGGCCCAATGGACGGAGACTTTGCCGGTGGTCAGCGTGTTGTAAGCCGTGGTGTTGCTGGCCTTTTCGTTGTTCTGGTCGAGAACCACTCGCACCGTCACTCCGGAGCCAGCGGCCTTGGCCAGCATGGTGGTAACCGTGGTGTCGGTGAGTTCATACATGGTCATGTCAATGGATTTCTTGGCCGAGGAGATTAGATCGTAGATCGGCGTCAAGCCTTGGTCCGGCTCTGTAATCAGAGTGTAGGTAGTGGCGCCGGAAGCGGGTGCGGGCTTGGGTGCGGGAGCAGGATGTTGCGGCTCATGATGCTTTTGTTCCTGGCCTTCGTGGCCGGGAACGGGAATTGTCGCGTGTCCCATGATCTCCTCCTTTGAAGAAACCGATTGAGATTCAGGTTCTGCCGGGGGGAAGCCCGGCGGGGGATATCGTCATGTTACCCGAAGTTGTGAGGCACCGCCTTGAGGCTTCAAAGGGCGGGTTCTCGCTCAGCCTCATATCGGCTCTCACGCGGCGATTTTATCCCCATCGCGACAACTTTTGAAAGGAAATTGCATGAGGTTGCCGTGAATTGCCAGCTCCTTCCGCGATGGGGCTGCGGAGGGTGAGGTTCGTGAAAAACAGGCCAAAAAGCTTCGGTTTTGGCACGATTTCCGGGCAAGAAAGCCCGAAAACAGGGCCTCTCTGTTTACTGATGTGATAATAGGTAGTTTTAGCATCTCGCTTAGTATCAATGGGTTGAATGGATGATGGCGGTGGAAATACGCCAAAAAGAGGGTAGGGGGGTGGGGGTGCTGTATCCCTTCGGCGGGGAAACAGTCGTTTGGATGGAGTCGGCCCATACGATCATTGTGCGCTGCCGCTAGGTAATTCTATGCAAACCACCTGCAGTGGGGCGGACGCCGATTGAGATCTCAGCCCTCTAACACTACTGCGCTGGAGCCGCGAAAGAATGCGGGAGCCTAGCAAGTATCAACTGAATACTCGGGCAGTGTTTTCTCTTTTCATTCGCCCCTACGGGGCGTAGTATTTTGCTCATGGAGAACAAGACGCTGTACGGCGAGGATGATGGACTCTTTATCCCCGATGATTTGGGTTCATGGACCGAAGACAAGTTCGATCTGATTCGCCTTTATTGCCAGATATTTTCGTCAGCGATGAAGAACAAATGGACGCGGGTCTACCTAGATCTTTACGCTGGAAGCGGCCTTTGCCGAATCAAGGGACGCGACCAAGTCCTTCTGGGATCGCCACTGATCGCCTTATCGGTAGACGCTCCCTTTAATCGTTACATCTTTTGCGAAAGCAGCCCGGAGAGATTTTCAGCATTGAAAGCACGGGTGGAGAAGAACTATGCGAAGCATGA
>JBAPYY010000642.1:0-1557 GCA_049284975.1 Occallatibacter sp. | reverse complement strand
GCGATGTCGAGGCTGTAATTCACGATGTGAGTAGCCTCATCAAAGGAAGGGCGTGAAACGGTCGAGCAATCGAGATAGCCATGCGCATGATATGCGTCGCGGACGGCCGCGAGAAATAGATCGAGCGGCCGCCCGGAACCGGCCGGGTATTTAGCCAGTATCTTCTCCACATCTGCGCGCGCGACCAGTCCGCCGACCGGATAGTCGATCCTTCCGAGCTTGTAAATCCCGCCTTCCTTGATCGTTACCGTATAGGGAATGTCGACGGATTTATCCGAGACGATAGGAGGATCAACCTGGGTAACATCGATCTGTACGGCCGCATAACCCTGGTCTTGGTAGAGGTCTTCAAAAGCGCGCTGAAGACCAATGGCCGTGTTCTCTGTGTCGAAGTCGTTGCCGGTTTGGCCGCTGGCCAGGAGGCTGGCCTTGGCTCGCATAGCCGGCGATATTCCAGCAAGCTGGATGCGGCCGATATGCACAGCTGGCGAGACGACGGTGAAGTTCATACCCGTCAGCTTTTGCGGGCCCAGGCCGCTGGTGGGAGCGGCCTTCACCGTTGCCTTGACGCCCTTGGCCGCCAGCATTTCTTCAAATGTCTGGCGGATTCCTTCGAGCATGGAGCCGCTGCCTGGTAATAGGCCGTGATAGAGCGGGAAGCGATCGTGAAGCTTGGAGTCGAGTACTTTGCCAGGCGTAAGTGGCACATTCTCCAAATGCATGGGAAAAAGCCGGCTTGACGGTGTCAAAGTGAAGAGCAGCGTCTTGTTGTTGGAGGAAAACCTGACCACTTCGAAGACGCCCGTATCGTTGAGCTGCTTGGCGTGAGCTTTCACTTCGCGGGCGTTCAGGCGCGAATCCGGCTTCAAGCCTGCGGCCGCGAGCAACTCCTGTTGCGAATATTGTGGTGCGCCCTGGAAGCGGATCGCCGGGGTCGGAACTTTCTTCTGTGCCGGCAAGAGAAGCGAGCAAAGCAGAAGCAAAACGAAAGGGAATGCGCCAGAACGTTTGGACATGTTGCGCCAAGATTAGCAAATAGAGGCGAGCGAGGCCAGCGGTATTCTGCCAGGCTGAAGAGAGATTCGGTTGCCGGCGGCGTGGTGTCTTCAATGCCAGCGGTCTTGGGTTTATCCGGTAATCATCCTCTGTCGGCCTTCGGCTCAGCGTTTGGAAGATGTTCATCCAACAGTTCTGAGCGTCCATCCGGCACGAGTGGAATAGCTTCAACCCGATCAGCAAGGTTCGCTGCTCCGCAAAGAGACTGCGTGAACCCGACGCACTCACGCCTGGAGAGTTTCAGGCGCTATTGCGGCAACTTCCCTTGCGTGAGCGTGTGATGGTCATGATTGCTTGTTCAACAGGTCTTCCCCGGTCTGAACTTTTCGCAATCAGGTGGAGCGATGTCAATTTCTTCACCATGGAGATTTCCGTCACCCGGTCATAGGTGCGGAATCACGTCGGAGCCCCGAAGACGAAGGCGAGCCACAGGCCTGTTCCGTTGCACAAGTCCGTATGTGATGCCTTGGCAGAATGAAGGGGCGCATCACTGTACAAGCG
>JBAPYY010000641.1:0-2101 GCA_049284975.1 Occallatibacter sp. | reverse complement strand
TCGCCATTTCTTGCGATAACGGCACTAGCGAAATTGACCCGATCCCAAAAGCCTTCAAGTTCATGAATTTGGCTGGGCATACGGATGGTTCCTTGGCGCTCGGAGAGAGCCGCGCAGCTCGGTTAAGTGATGTGAGACGTAAGATCGGCGGGAGCTTGTTTTCTTGCTTAAATGACCCATATAAAGGATAATATCGTTTCAAATACCATATATATGGGTATAATAGGTCTATGGCCAGAGCGACTCGCGCATACCCGGCGTTATCCGAAAACGCGACCAGCCAGATCCAGAAGCTGGGTCAGGACCTTGCTGTCGCCCGCAAGCGGCGACACATGTCCATGAGCGAAATGGCGGAGCGCATGATGGTGAACCTGAAAACGGTGCAACGAATGGAAAAGGGCGATCCTGCCGTGGGAATCGGAATCGTAGCCACGGCACTCTGGGTCCTGGGCCTTCACCGGCGCCTCGGTGACCTGGTCACACCGGAAAGCGACACAGTGGCTCTTCAAGAAGACATCAAGAAGCTGCCGCGCGATTTTCGGAGATCAACTAAGCAGACGGACAAATTCGATTTTTGAGTGAGCGATGCCAACAGCCTACGTTTATGTCTTTCTTGAAGAAGGTCCAGTTCCCGCCGGGATACTGGAAACAAGTGGTACTGGCCGCGAGGCAGCTGCGCGTTTTCGGTATGGCCGGCGGTATCTTCAGCGCGAAGACCGACTGGCGGTCGATCCCGTTCAGTTGCCTCTGACGGCCCCTGACGCAGACCGGGAGTACATCACCGAAGAAGGCTTTGTCCTCTTCAACGGTATTCGGGATGCAGCCCCTGACGGTTGGGGCCGTCATCTGATGGATCGCGCCGCCGGCGCACAGGCCCTCTCGGAATTCGATTACCTGGTGGCGACAGGAGAATCTCGCGTTGGTGCGCTGGCATTCGGTACAGATCTGTCCGGACCGCGGCGGATTGTTCCATGGGCCGAGGAGCAGGTTGAAGGCGAGACTCTCGACTTAGCGGGGATGATTGAAGCTGTCCGTGAGCTGGATACCGCTGAGGGTTTGCCCAGGAAGTATCGGCGTTTTCTCTTGCGCGGGTCCTCTCTTGGTGGGGCCCGGCCGAAGGCAACCACGGAATACGACGGCAGGCAATGGATCGCGAAGTTTGGCCGTGCCGATGATCGCAGCCCAATGTGCCGCATCGAATTTGTCACGATGAAGCTGGCTGAACAGGTGGGCATCGCGGTACCTCCGGTACGGCTCGAAAAGGCACTCGGACAAGACATCTACCTGATTGAGCGTTTCGACCGGGTGCCGAACGATGCAGGGTACCGTCGCCTCCCCTTTATCTCGGGACTGACAATCCTCGGCGCCCATGAAAGCGAGTCGTCACGGCAGAGCTACCGTGGGCTGGCGGATCAGTTGCGTCGCTTTGGGTCAGAGCCAACAGAAGATCTGAAGCAGCTCTGGCGCAGAATGGTGTTCAACATTCTCTGTAACAACAACGACGACCACCTGCGAAATCATGGCTTTTTGTGGGACGGCCGTGGCTGGAGGCTGTCCCCCGGCTACGATATCGTCTCGTTTCCTCAGGTGGGAACGGAGCGGGATCTTGCTATCGGTGTCGGTCGCAATGGACGCCGGGCGACGATAGAGAACGCATTGACCGATGTAGCAAGTTTTGGCCTTTCACGGAGTGAAGGCATTTCCATCGCTCAGATGATGCAGAGAACCGTGAAAGCAAGCTGGGAGAAGTTGTGCGTAAGCAATGGATTCACCACTCTCGAAATTGAGCGGCTTCGCAACTGTTTCCTTGCTTGCGATGAGACGATTCAGGGTGCTTAAAGGTCTGGCCGTCATCTGAACCTTATGCCGCAAGTGGGTGGTCATTGTTCGGCCTGGGTCGAACCGGGTCTGCCACGCCTTCTGCAGGGAAGCGGTTCATTCCATATGGATGGGGAACGGGGAAGCAGTCAGCCTGGGGCAACTATCCGGAAAGTCCGGATAGTTGCGGGGCGGCGTCAGGTTCAGGAGGCGAACTCGACGAGGTGTTGCTGGCGCCGGCGCTTGGTGGCTTCTTCCCGGGCAGCTTGGTCGGCGAGGATGG
>JBAPYY010000640.1:0-2904 GCA_049284975.1 Occallatibacter sp. | reverse complement strand
CTCCAGAGTCGTGTGAATCTGTTTGAGAAAGTCGATGTAAACCGCGCCCAGTCCCTGTTTCTCAACCTGCTCGTGCGTCCTGCCCAGTCCCAACTCGAAAGTCTCGTCCGCGCCTACGTGCGCGTATGGGCCGGGAAAAATCGTGGCCAATTCGCTAAACCAGCCCGCGATCAGCGGCAGCGTGGCGGGGTCGCCAGGCGCCAGCACCGAGCCGTGTGCCGTCTCGCCCAGCCCTGAGAACTGCTCGAATTTCAGCACATGGTGCAGATGGCCAAAGGACTCCTGCTCGGGAATTACGGTGATGTGGTACTGCGTCGCGTATGCCACCAGTTCGCGCGCCTCATCGGGCGTCATCGCGCCGCCGGGGAAGGCCGCCACCGGCGACGAAGCGTAAGCGAACGTGTGCTCAAAGTAGGGAGAAAAAATGTTCACCTTATAAGCAGCCAGCGTGCGAATCTCGCGCTTCAAAAACTCCATCGTGGGCATCGGGCCTCTCGACCAGTCGTCACTCAGCCCACGGTGCGCCATCGCCGGCCAGTCGCGCAGCGTAGGCGCCAGCAGCGCGGCATCCTGCCCGCTGCCGCGGATCAATTGCTTCACGGTCTGTGCTCCATAGAAAATGCCGGCCGAGGTTTCGGCGATCACGGCTAGACCGCCCTGTCCGTCTGGAACGATGATGTAGCCCTCGTCGTGCATCGCCGGATCGAATGTCAGATGGTGCTCGGCCATTAGCGCCTGAGCAGACGCGCTCTGGGCCCGCTCCAGCCGGATAAACGGAGCGTCCTCGCGTACAGTTCTTTTCCCCAGGCTGGTTTCGATCAGGTCTTCAACGGCAAACTGATCCTCTGCATTCTTCTCTGAAGTGACGAAGAATCCGATGCCCCCAATAGGAATCGCCTGAACAGCCGTACACTCCCGCGGCGCGGGCACCAGCCGCAGGTCCGCGCAAGTTGGCGCACTCGCGGCGGCGGTTTGGGCAAATGCGCCGGTTCCGGCGCTCAAAACAAACAGGGAGATTACTAGAAAACAACGGCGCATCAGCTTAACCTCAATCAGTCGCAATTGCATACAAGGCTAACACTCTCGCGTCCGATCTAAAACGGATCCAGACCCGTCACAAGTACTTGCAGAATCCGTCTCATACGACATCACACCATCCGTTAGAATGCCCCATAAGAGCGAATGAAGCTCAAATTCGTGTCAGTATGCAGTACTGAGGGCCGCAGTGTGACCTATGACACTTGCGCAAACGCACTCTGGGGAGACAATTAAGTTGTTAGCTTGCCAGCCTTCGCTGCGCGGGCCTGGAGAGAATACCCATGAGCGATCTTGCGCCACTGGCTGAAGCTGTTGCCGTTGATCCACTAGTTGGCCACCCCGCCGACTACCATGTCTTTCACAAGTTTATCGAGCGCTGCAAGCAACTGCCAGCCATCACCACTGCCGTGGTTTGGCCGCTTTCAGATGTGGCGCTGAGCGGGACCGTCGAAGCAGCAGTCGCGGGCCTCATCAAGCCCACGCTGATCGGCGACGAAGCCGCAATGAAGGCGCTGGCCGCCAAAATAGGTGTCGATATCCGCCCCTACCCGATCCTCGATGCCGATACCGAGCGCAAAGCCGCCGAGTTGGGCGTGGCCATGTGCCGCAGCGGCAATGCCCAGGCCATGATGAAGGGCAGCCTGCATACCGACGAGTTGATGAAGGTGGCCATGAAGGCTGATACCGGGCTGCGCACCAGCCGCCGCATCAGCCACGTTTTCGTCATGGACACGCCAGCCTATGCGCGCACCCTTTTGATTACCGACGCGGCCATCAACATCGAGCCGGAACTCGAAGACAAGATCCACATCGTGCAGAACGCTATCGACCTGGCTCATGCGCTGGGCATACCCGAGCCTAAAGTTGCGCTGCTCTCAGCCGTCGAGACGGTCAACACCAAAATCAAATCCACGCTCGACGCGGCGGCACTCTGCAAGATGGCCGATCGCGGCCAGATCACGGGAGGCATCCTTGATGGACCGTTGGCCTTCGATACAGCGGTCAGCGTCAAAGCCGCTGCCATCAAGAAGCTGGTTTCGCCGGTAACCGGCCAGGCCGACATCCTGGTTGTCCCTGATCTGGAAAGCGGAAATATGCTGGCCAAGCAGCTGGAATACCTGGGCGGAGCGCAAATGGCCGGCATCGTCCTGGGCGCGCGCGTTCCCACAATCCTTACCAGTCGCGCGGATTCGGCGGAAACTCGGCTCACCAGTTGCGCTGTCGCCGTGCTGCTGCACTATGCCGAGCATCCGCTCGAAAAGGTCTAACCCTTAACAAAATTCACAGGCTCGAACGGGCGTCATCTCTTCAAAGAGTGGCGCCCATTCTCGTCTTGCCTGGAAATAAACTCCTCGTAGGCGCTTCCAGCCAAAGCCGGGACCTCTTCCGCAGTCTGGCCAGCGAGGGCGAAGGTGCGCTTCCAGAAGGCGTTGAAGTGGGTGCCATGATATTGCACGCGGTTTCAGAAAAGAGGTATACCAGTTATAAGAGGGTTGTGCGTCTTTCGGTGCTCCGGGCAAACGCCGCCTATTGGATTCGCTTGGCATTCGCTCCCCTTAGAAAGTGCGTCTCCAATGAATGAGCCGAGGTTAGGTGTCGGCAGGAAAGGCCGAAATGCCCCTTCAAGCGCAAGCCAATCTTTCGGCCTTGATCGAGAGCACACAAGACTTTATCTGGTCGGTCGACCTTGAATATCGTCTCATTACGTTTAACAAGGCATTAGAGCACGACCTGAAGAGTAAATTTGGCTTTCAGGTTGCAGCGGGGATGCGCTTCCACGAATTGCTTCCGCCAGACCGGGCTGCGCTTTGGCCACCGTACTATGAACGCGCTCTCACTCAAGGGCCATTCCGCACTGAGTTGATG
>JBAPYY010000639.1:0-2753 GCA_049284975.1 Occallatibacter sp. | reverse complement strand
CTTATGCGGGGGTTGAAACCCCCCGCCTCCCTCCGTTTGAGTTTTCCGCCCTTCCCCATTTTGAGTTTTTCCGCAAGCTGTAAAGCCCCGGTTCATTTTGCTGGTTTATGTACGGGCTAAAGCCCGTACCCTTCAAGAGATTCGCTTGCAGGAGATTCGCTTGCAAGACATTCGCTTGTGCAGAGGTTTAGTGGGAAACGGACATGGTGAATCTTGCACACATTCTCTCCAATCGCATCGTGGCCACGGCCCTGCGAGTCGCGCTGGGCAGCTATTTGATCTATATGGGGCGCGATTTCTTCGCTGATCCGCTGGCCTCTTTCCGCAGAGCGGCGCGACCGATACCGCTCGATCCGTGGGTGCGGCACGTGATTCGCGGGCTGGCCTGCTTTTGTCTGTGGGGCGGATGCTTCATTATTGCTGCCGCTATCGCAGTGCAGATTCTTAATCTGCATGGCTATATATTGGCGGTTGAGCTGATGTTCATCGCGACCGTAGCTGCATACCTTCTGCTTCCGAAGCGTCCTGAGACGAATAAGGAAGATAGTTCAGAAATTTAGTTCATCCTGTCAGAGAACTATTCCCGCAGGGGCTAAAGCCCTCGCTGATTTTGTGATAGTTTCGGCAGTCGGGGCTAAAGCCCTGACCTACCAGTCGCGCCCCGACTCAATGCCGGCTTTCTTCAACAAGTTTTTAAAGCACACGAAGGCCGAAGCAAATGCACGCTCTACACACGCACGAATGCGGGAGTCAGATGCGGAACCGGCAGGCCGCAAGGAAGCGCGCTGCCGGTCTTGATTAAGAGATTCCGCACAGCTTGATGGATACGTTCTACAGCTGGACGACGGTAATCCCAAAGCGTGTCTTCGCACGGCTGTTCGACGACCATGGTTGCGTTGGCCTCAAAGAGCAGAACCTCGCCGCGCTGATTGAGGGCGAAGTCGATGCCCCCATAGTCGAGGCCAAGTGCGTTCTGGATACTTAAAAGGGCGGTCATTGCCTTGCTCCCCAATACGCCGGGCATGTCGGCCAGGAATCTCGCTTCTTCAGCGCGATGGTCGGGGCGGTCGGCCATGTCGGCGCTGAAGTAGTGAATTTTCCAGTCTTCAGAGATGGCAAGATGGAGAGGATAAAGCTCGCCTCCAACCATCATTACGCGATACTTGCGTGAGCATCCGTCTGCGCCGCGGGCGTCGAGGTATGCAATCGCCAGCACCTCAGCCTCAGGCCTTCCGAATCCAGGGAGTTCAGCCACTGCGGAGACGAGCGCTGCGGGAGACTCAACTTTAATGAAATGCATTCCCATGTGGAAACCGGGAACCCGCAAGAGCAAGGGGAAGGTAAAGCCGTTGGCAGCAAGTGCGCCGAGGCCATCCGGCGAAGCTAACAAAGCTCGCGGGAAGATGGAAGTCCTGGGAGCGATCACTCCCGGAAGCAGACCTAATCGCTCGGCGTTTTCCGAGCGGCCTGTTGCTCGCACCGCCGCAGGCATATTCAAGACAGGCGCCGAAGTGGATGCAATCATAAACTCGGCCGCGTCCAATGCTTCTGCGGCCACCTCTGAGTCGCCAATTCCGTTAATGACAAGTTTGTGCGGAGGCAGCGGGTTCCTTTTGTCATAGAAGTCCGCGACAACCACATGGGTCTCGAAAATTCGGTCGTCGATGAGCTTCTCGATGGGTGTGCCGCCGCCGGTGGATGAGACGAGCAGTACAACAGGAATCGGCTGAGATGAGCCGCGATATGGATTCACGAAAAGGCTTTTCTTGCCGAAGCTCTTGCGCTGGTGCATCTTCGCGGCT
Source organism: Occallatibacter sp. (assembly GCA_049284975.1). Taxonomy (GTDB): domain Bacteria; phylum Acidobacteriota; class Terriglobia; order Terriglobales; family Acidobacteriaceae; genus Telmatobacter. The sequence goes on along the minus strand of JBAPYY010000639.1, from coordinate 951 downwards.
TCCGGCTCGCCGAGTTGCATGAGCGCGTAATACATTCCTCCGTGCGCCTGGGGCAGATCAGGATCCATGCGAAGCGCTTCTTCGTAATGCATGCGCGCCAGCGCCGGATTATCGCCTTCGAGCAAGACGCTGCCCAGGTTCACACGGCAGACCTTGTCGTGTGGATGGAACCTTACCGCCTCGGAGTAGACCATCTCGGCGGCTTTTCGCTTGCCGGTCGAGACCAACAGCTTACCCAGACCGAAGAGGTTTTCCAGGTGCGAAGGCTCAAGTTCGAGAACTCTCAGATAGTCGGTTCTGGCTTCGAGGTTGCGGCCCATCTGCGCCAGCAATGTGGCCCTTTCGACGCGCAGTGCAACTTCAGTATCCTTATCTATATTTTTGTCTGGGTCGAGTTGCGCATCGAGCAGCTTTACCCTGGCATCGCGATGGAGCCATGGTTGCCAGACGGTTTCGGCATCTGGAGCGGGGTTTGCCTTACGCTGCGAAGCGTGGGCTCGCCACTTTAATATTCCTCTCTTGCTCATTTTTTAATTGCTTCTTTCGCTTTTAGGAAGTCGCGCTGTGGGGCGTGCATTGAAGGTCAACTCTGAACTCTGGTATGTGCAATCGGCGTGCCATTCTTCGCAACAAGTGCATTCTGCTGGAGGCGAGTCGTTGTGAGGGAGTTGCCCAACCTGTTGAAGCAAGAACGCCAATGCGGAAGTTCGCAAGAACCGTCCGCCGAAATGGTTCAGCTATGCAGGCTTCGAGACTCGCATCTACTCATCTCGCTCTAATCTGACCAGCGACTGTTTCATGACCGGGTCGGTGCTTTGCGAGACATTCCGTCAGGAGCTAAAGCCCGCGAACTTACTTGGTCCGGGGCGGCACGACTGAAGTCGTGCCCTTTCAAAACCAAGCTATGCAACAGAATCCACGGATCTGCGGCTGAGTGGAGGCTTCGGTGGG
>JBAPYY010000638.1:0-2935 GCA_049284975.1 Occallatibacter sp. | reverse complement strand
CTGCTCCTCCGGGCTGCGCGATGCGCAAACCGAGCGCGACAGCTTTCTCATCGCCAACTGGATCCACACACTCTCTCCCAACACACTGGTTTCCGTCGCGCCGTTCTATCACTTCAACCAAGCGGATTATGGATCGCTACCAAGCGATTACCCCGTGGCCACTACCTGGCACCAGACATCGAATTACTCCGGAGCCCAGGCCGACCTTCACTCTGACTTAGGCAGGAACAGCTTCTCTGCCGGACTTTACTCGTTCTTTCAAGCGGAAGATGATCTCTTCGGCGTGGTGAACAACGAAAGCAGCACGACCTACCCCAATACCCCAGGCAACGCCAACGCGGGACTCGTCGAGTTCTACCTCGCCGACCATCTCCGGCTGGGACAATACGTCACACTTCTCGGAGGCGAACGCTTCTCGATCTATCGCGCTGAGCTAGACGAGTCCGCAACTTATCCTCGCATCGGCGCAACCGTCGAAATTCCCCGTCTTCGGTGGGTGCTGCGCGGCTTTTACGGCCACTTCTTTCAGCCCGCGCCCATACAAACCGTCTCCAGTTCTGTGCTGAACTACGCTTCAAGTCTGGGAGGAGGCGAGAACGCCTTCACGCCTCTGCCCAGCGAGAGAGATGAAGAACACCAGTTCGGTCTGCAAATTCCTTACAAAGGCTGGCTGCTCGATATGGCTAACTTCAAGAACCGCGTCAATAATTTCTTGGATCACTCCAATCTCGGCGAATCGAATATGTATTTCCCCATCGCCGTCGATGGGGCGCTGATCCGCGCCTGGGAGATGACTTTGCGCTCGCCGGAGCTGGCTCGCCTAGGCCAGTTCCACCTGACTTACTCCAATCAAATCGCCCAGCAGCGAGGCAACATTATCGGCGGTTTTACCTGTAGCATTCCCACCGATCCGTCATGCGACCTCGGCCCCAACTACATTGCCCTCGACCACGACCAGCGCGAGACTCTGAACACCGGCTTCACCGCAAATCTTCCTGCGCACATATGGTTCTCTACAAATGTTTACTATGGCTCCGGCTTCTCGAATGGTCTTGCCGGTAGCGGCCAAGGCCCGTATCAAGGCCCATATCTGCCGGTCCACACCACCTTCGATGTGTCGGCGGGGCGCAAAATCGGCGAAAACTGGAGGCTCTCCGGCTCCGTGCTCAACGTAACCAACCATCGCGTCCTCACCGACAACTCCATCACCATTGGCGGCTTCCACTTCAACGATCCGCGGCTGATCTCCGCCGGACTGAGATACCGTTTCCACTTCTAAGCGCAACTCCGGCAATTTTTTTGCAGATTATTTGTTGAACCCGGATATTATGAGAATCCATGGGCGGAATATTCGACAAACTCAACCTCAAGGATCAGCAAGAGATCCTCGTTCTGCACGCACCCGAGAGCTTTCAGCCGGAACTTGCGCGCCTTCCCGTAATCACCATTCACCACCACATTGAATCGGTTCCTCAAATCAGCTTCCTGCTTGCGTTTGTCACGCGCAAGGCCGAAGTGGACGCACTGGCGGGGCCGGTAGCTGCGCGCGCCGTTGGCGACGCAACTGTGTGGTTTGCTTATCCCAAGGGCACATCGAAGAAGTTCAAGTGCGACTTCAATCGAGACACCGGTTGGGACACTCTGAAGGCCGCGGGCTTCGATACTGTACGCGCAGTCGCAATCGACGAGGACTGGACCGGACTGCGGTTTCGGCGAAAAGAGTACATTAAGGCCCGCTAGCAGCTAATTCTCGATACTGACTGGCTCAACAGAACCCGCCGATTGTGGCCGCACAAGAAAAAGGGAGAAAGACAAATGCAAACCACACCTAACAAATTGCGCCCGGCACAGGCTGAAGTGCACCGCACCGCCCACGATCAGGATTTGCTCGAGGTTCCCAAGCGCGCAAGGCTCGACCGGGAAGCCGAAGGAAGAAAAAACCAACCGCCTGCCTTAGCGCGTACAGAGGAATAGATTTGCCCTCCGCCCACTCCACACAGGTTCAGCGACTTACCAACTTCACTGACATTGCTCTACGAGGAACAATCCTGGCAGCACTTCTCCCGCCTTACCCTCGACAACATTCGTAAAGGCGTCGGCATTCAGTGGCGGCTCGGGGCCTACATAAACAGTGCGCGCGCCGCTCAGCCGCGCCCAGTGCACAAAGTTGGCGGCCGGATAAACCGAACCCGACGTGCCGACGACGACCATCAGCGATACTTTCTGGATTTCGTCCTGAATGCGATCCATCTCCAGCGGCATCTCGCCGAAGAAGACGATGTGTGGGCGCAACCGTCCGCCACAAGGGCAGCGGCTCACCTCATCCAGACTGCGATAAATCGCGCGATCTTCTGCTGGCGCGCGGCCGCAATTGTCTTCGCAATGCGCCTTCGACAACTCGCCGTGCATGTGCAGCAATCGCCGAGAGCCGGCCCGCTCGTGCAGGTCGTCCACATTCTGCGTGCAAAGAAAAAAGCGGTCTCCCAGCTCCCGTTCCAGTTCCGCGAGCGCAACATGCGCTGGATTTGGCTGGGCCTTTGCGCCCGCCTCTCGCCGTGCCGCGTAGAACTCCCACACCCGCCAGGGATTCCGCGCCCAGGCCACCGGCGTGCAAACGTCCTCAATCCGATTGCCTGCCCATAAGCCGTCCGACGCGCGAAAGGTTGGCAGCCCGCTCTCCGCGCTGATCCCCGCACCCGTCAAAACGAAGACTCGATCTGCAGCTGCAATGGAAATTCTGTTCATAGGTCTATCTCCAATGAATTTGCCAATCGAAAACCATCAGGCTCCGTTGGAGAGTGTGCCGCGCTTCAGAAAATCCGCATACACAAAACCATCCCGATCAACAATCTCCCCAGCCGCCAGATTTATGGGAGCGGTAAACATTGGGCCGTCATATACGCAGGTGTGAAACTCGCCACGCTCTCCACAGGGG